>JACMPD010000297.1 GCA_014377675.1 Taibaiella sp. | reverse complement strand
CTGGCAAAGTTTATTTTTTGCGAAAACAAAACCGCTGATGACTCCTGCGGCCACTGCCCCAACTGCGGCAAAATAAACAGGCTGGAACATGCCGACCTGCACTTGAGCTTCCCGACAATACCTCCAAATCCGAAGAAAACGGCCATGAGCCTCTACTTTATAAAGGAGTTCCGGGAGTTTATAACCCAACACCCCTACGGCACTACTTACGACTGGCTGCAATATATAAATGCGGATAATAAGCAGGGCAATATAACCGCTGATGAATGCAGGAAAATAATAGATACGCTAAACCTGAAATCTTATGAAGGCGGCAAGAAAATACTGATTATGTGGCGGCCTGAATACCTTAAAAAGGAAGGCAACATACTGCTGAAAATGATAGAGGAACCGCCTGCCGATACGCTGATCTTCCTGGTGGCGGAAAGCCTTGAAGATATACTGCCTACTATCCGCTCCCGAACGCAGGCGGTGAAGCTGGCCCCGCTGCCCGCCGCTGATATAGCCGCACGCCTTGTGGCCACATCAATGGCCAGCCCCGTGAACGCCGCCCAACTGGCGCACCTGGCCCAGGGAAGCTATGCTGAGGCCATAAAGCTCAGCAATCATGTAGATAACGACCTGTTCCCGGCCGTGAGAGATCTGTTTAATCATATATTTACTAAGAACGGGGTGGGTATAACTAAGTTCGCTGAGGAATGGGCCAAGGCTGGGCGAGAACAGCAAAAGAATCTGCTGCACTACATCATTCAGCTTATGGAGCAAGCCATACGGGCAAGATATAGCCCAACCATGCCGCTTTCCCTGCCTGAACCTGAAGCCAAATTTGTCCGTTCACTTGCGGGAACAAAAACTACTTTTGACGCTTTCGGGGAGATGATAAGCGCTATTACGGATACTATATTCTATGTGGAGCGTAACGCCAACTCTAAAATACAATTGCACGCACTCGCGCTTAGAATGCAGCATTTTGTACAGGGCAGGCCACTGCCGGTGTTGTAAATTTCATATGAAGTCAATATTTTTGGATTTTTCATAGCTTTCATTTTTATTTAGAGGGCAAATGTAGAATAGCCACTTCAATTTTCCTAATAATGTGGATAATTTCTTTTTTTACGTGAAGTTTTAGGGCAGGTTTGTGGATAAGTGGAGGGAATTAAAAAAATCCAAATTTTTAAAAGCCAAAATCCAAATTACTGTTTGACACAGGGTCTTCAGGTAAATTGTCTGAATCAGAATTTTCGGGATGAAAAGGATAAACAAGATAGGGGGGACTTTCTTACAGTGACTTTGCTGCAAACTCGCGCCAAAGGGGACAACACAATCAAAAAATATATTTAATTTACAATTACATGAAATAATATCATAAAGATTAAAACCTTAGTTGCTACAATCACACACGGCTTGCTGTTTACGGCCGCCTGTAATACAACCGGCAATAACGCAACACAGAGTAGAGAACAAACGCCTACACAAGCAACTATAGCAAATGCGCAATGGCTGCTGGGAAAGTGGAAACAGCAAACCCCACAGGGAACATTGACCGAACGATGGTTGAAAATAAATGATACCTGCTTCACCGGTACAGGGGCTTTTATAAAAGGAGTGGATACGCTATTCAAAGAATCAATAGTATTGCGGCAATCAGGCAACGAGCTATTATATATCCCTACCGTTGGTAATCAAAATGGCGGTAAAGCGGTAACATTCCAACTTACATCGATAAGCGCCGATAAATTTGTATTTGAAAATCCAGCGCACGACTTTCCTCAAAAGATAAGCTATACACTCATTAGCCATGATTCCCTTCTCGCACAAGTCACCGGCACTGAAAACGGTAAGCAGCGTGCTGAAGACTTCCCGATGCAAAGGGTAGAGCAATAATGCATCTTGTTTACTCCTCAATCTTGGCCAGTACCTCTTGCATTAGCTGAGCCAATGGAATGGCGGTAACATTGTTGCCCATAGGAAATTTATCAATGCCGGAATAGACTACCAGCTTACGGTCAGCGGCTATATCTTCAGCTGCAATGTGAAATCCTTTGGACAGGGAGGGTGCAGTGCTCCGTTTAATTTCTATAGCCCACTTCTCCTGCCCTGAAAATTCAAGGATAAGGTCTATTTCAGCTCCGGCGGCTGTGCGGTAGTAATAAGGCAATGCCCTTCCCTGCACAACCGACATAATATTTTCAATTACAAATCCTTCCCAGCTACCACCCACTACGGGGTGACTGACAAGATTGTTGTATACGGTAATATTAAGCAAGGCGTGTACAATGCCACTGTCCCGCACATAAATTTTTGGTGTTTTCACAAGGCGCTTTCCAGCATTGACTGCCCAGGGCTGCAGCCGTCTTACCAGCAACAAATCAACCATGAGGTCAAGATATCGGTTGACGGTGACACTGCTTACCTCAAGATTTGCTGCCAGCTGGGAGGCATTCAACATACCGGCCTGATTATGGGCCAGCATAGTCCAGAAACGCTCCAACGTTTGTGCCGGTATTCTTGGGCCCAGCTGCGGGATGTCACGTTCCAGGTATGTCCTTATGAAGTCGCGCCGCCAGCGCATACTTTGAGGGTCAGACGCAGCTAAAAGGCTTTCAGGAAAGCCGCCGCGCAACCAAAGCTGGTTTACAGCTTCTGTTCGTGTTCCTGCGAATTCTAATACATCTATACCAAATAGTTCAAGATAGGCTATGCGCCCGGCCAGTGACTCCCCTGACTGCTGTAACAACTCCATTGATGCGGAGCCAAGAAACAGGAAGAGTCCGGATTTATTTCCCTTGCGGCGTTCTTTATCAATGATGCCGCGTAAGGGCGCAAATATTTCCGGGGTGCGCTGGACTTCATCAAGTATAATCAATTTGCCGCCGTTTACAGCATGGAAGGCATCAATGTCATTTGCTTTTATAGCGTCAAGCCTGTTTTCAAGATCAAGATAAATAGCGGGGATCTGCTCAGAAAGGTTCAGTGCAATAGTTGTCTTGCCGACCTGCCGTGGCCCCATAAGTGCGGCGGAAGGGCTGCTTCGTAGTATTTGTTGTATTTGGGATTCTAAGCGGCGCAGTATCATCCTTGCAAATTTAACATGAAATATTAAATTTACAAGGTTGCACCTTCGCTATAACAGTTGATATAGGCAAAAATGTAAAAATCCCGTTGTGCTGTCACAACGGAATTTTTACTCTATAAATTTTAAATATTAATTAATTATGCCAGTTTCTTCAGCTCTTCAATACGGGCTTCAGCATCTGACTCTATTTTCAGTGAACCTTTCCTGTCCATATCTACAAGTACCGGTGCGGCAACGAAGATGGAAGAGTAAGTACCTGTGAACACACCTATAAGCATTGCGAACGCAAAACCACGGGTAGCTTCACCACCTACAAAGAAGAGTATGAGCAATGTAATGAACACTGTCAGTGATGTCATTATCGTACGGCTCAGCGTATCATTGATGGCGCGGTTAATTACGCTCACCTTATCTTCGTCAGGCGATTTGCGGAAATACTCACGGATACGGTCAAATACAATTACCGTATCATTCATAGAGAAGCCCACTACAGTTAATATAGCCGCAATAAAGTGCTGGTCAATTTCAAGTGCGAAAGGTACCCTGCCCTTAAAGAAAGAGAATACAGCCAATGTTACACAAATGTCATGTAACAACGACAACAGCGTACCCAATGAATACTGCCATTTACGGAAACGAATGAGTATATACAGGAAAATCGCTAGCATAGATATAACAGTCGCCTTTACAGCGCCGCGCTTCAGGTCATCAGAAATGGTAGGTAATACCGTAGTGCTCTGCTGCAAATATTTTCTTTTAAACGCTTCAAATGTTGTGGTTGAAGGTATCAGGTTCTCTTTTGTCAAGCCTTCAAACAACTTTTCTTCCACTTTCTTGTCTATATCCTGGCCGGGGTTAGTGATCAGGTAAGAAGTGGTAATGTCTAATTGCTTATCAGTACCAATGGTTTTAACGGCAGGGAATTCTCCAAAGTATTTTTTCAGTTTCACCTTCACATCCTCAGTAGACTGTGCAGCATCAAATTTCACTTTATAGCTACGGCCTCCGCTGAACTCAACACCCTTGTTGAAACCTACCCAATAGGTACTGATACCCATGAGTAAAACGATAACAGAAATGACGTAGGTATATTTCCTCGCCTCAACAAATTTGAAATGCGCCTTTTTAAACAGAGATTTAGAAAGACCGGTAAAATAGTTGAAGTGACGCTCCCGCTTGGTGTACATGTCCGTTATCAAACGGGATACCAGGATACCGCAGAATAAAGAAAGAAGGATACCGATGATCTGCGTGGTGGCAAAGCCCCTTACCGGACCAAGACCGAAAACGAACAGTATAATGGCTGTGATGAGCGTGGCAATGTGACCATCGAATACTGGAGCGTAAGACCGCCTGTAGCCGTCAGCCACCGCCTGCTCATAAGACTTGCCTGATACAAGTTCCTCTTTAATGCGCTCAAATATAATTACGTTGGTATCTACCGCCATACCAACAGTAAGTACGAGACCGGCAATACCCGCCATGGTAAGTGTGGCATGTAATAAAGAGATAGATAAGATACCTACTGTAAACAACAGGTTAAGAATAAGAGAAATATCTGCTACTATACCACCTGTGTTATAGTAAACCAGCATGAGCACGAAAATAACCACGAAAGAAAGCAACAGGGAATTCATACCCCTGTCAATGTTTTCACCGCCAAGTGTAGGACCTACTACCTGCTCAGCAACTATGTGTGCCGGCGCGGGTAACTTACCTGATTTCAATATATTGGCAAGGTCACCTGCCTGCTCCGGCGTAAAGTTGCCTGAGATTTCAGTACCACCTGATGGTATTTCACCCTGTACACGCGGGCATGAATAAACTTTATCATCAAGTACAACTGCCACGAACTTACCAACGTTACGGCCGGTCATTTCTTTCCAAATATGGGAACCTGTTACGGTCATTTCCATGTATACTGCCCATTTACCGGTTGTTGGGTTAGGGTCTTTACGTGCGTTAGTTACGTTATCGCCTTCCAGCTTGGCTACGCCGCCCGGTGGCACTTTTATAGCATAAACAGTGAGGAAAGGATCTTTTTTGTCATCAGCACCAAATATGAGGCGTGTGTTAGGCGGCAGTTTGCTTTTCACCACGTCCATAGCCATGTAGCGGTTGAATTTAGCGCTGTCTTTCTTCTGGATATGGCCAACTGCGGGGCCAGGTATCAATGTTTGTCCCTGCTGGTCTATTGACGCCTGCATGATAGCGAAAATCGGGTTTTTCGCCCTCGCTTCTGCCATCTTAGCTTTTTCTGATGTGTCTTTTACGCCGTTTGCTGTGCCTTCAGCGTTACCAAGAAGGTTACCAAGGCTGGCTGTATCCGGTACAACGGCTTTGCCTGCTGAGTCAAGAGCAGCTGTTTTTGAAGAGTCGCCTGCGCTTGTATCAGTGATACCGGCCATGCGTATGCCCAATGCGTCATTAGCTGCCTGTATAGCGGGGAATATCTCCTCGTTGGTCCAGGTTTCAAAGAACTGAAGTTTTGCTGTAGCCTGTAAATAGGTTCTTACGCGCTCAGGGTTGTGCACACCTGCAAGCTCTACGGTTATTATTCCTTTGCGCTCATCAAGGTTCACATTAGGGCTGGTAACACCAAATTTATCAATACGGGTCTGTATTACATTGTAAGTGCGCTTAATGGCATCTTTAGCTTCATTATTGAGTATAGTCAATACTTCTTTATTGGTTGAAGTAAGGGTAATCTCCTTTTCTGATGGCTTGGTAAAGAGTGTGGCGATCCTGGCACCCGGGTTCTGGCTTTCATATGCCTCACCGAAAAGGGTTATAAAGTTCGCTTCGCTGTTTCCTTTTTTCTCAGAAGCCGCCGCTATTGCTTTGTTTAGAGCGATGTCTTTACCGTTATTTGACATAGACCTAACCAGGTCATCAAGGCTTACCTCAAGGGTAACGTTCATACCGCCCTGGAGGTCAAGACCGAGTTTCAGCTCTTCTTCTTTAGCCGCACCGAGGGTGTATTTTTTAAAACCGGCATTGAAGATCACCTGATCTTCCATACTGTCGGTGATAGCCTGCAGGCGGGCGTCCGTTAACTTTCTGGCTGAGTCTTCAGGAATGCCGGGGTACTCTTTCTTTATTTCATTCTCCGCACGGGCTTTGTATTTCTTTTCTTCATTCCTCACCACAAATGTGATGGAGAGCTGGTACAAGGCAAAAAGAATTAGTGCGACGGTAAAAAATTTTACCAAACCTTTTAATTGCATAGGTTTTAATTAAATTAATATTACGTAATATGTTTAAACAAGTTGGCAAAGATAGGATTTAATATAAAATTATAAAGGCCCGCCCCATAATAAGCGGTATTTTTCTATAAAATATACCATCAAACCTCCCTGAAACCAGATATTATCTGTTTTTGAGGGGTAATAATACATTAATTCTAAGATTAAATACAAGCGGGGGGACTAAAATTTCCATCATTTTCAAAAAAACTATCTTTTTAGAGCGGTTTTTCGAGTGTTGCCGCCCTTTTCCTGCACCTAAAAACGTTCTTCCGCACCCAGCCCGAACAGCGCATAATCATACACGGCGGGGTCGGCGGGGTTCAGCTGGCGGAGCAGGGCGGTTAGATGCAGTGCGTTTTTCCAGTCGGCTTTATCGGTAGCAATAAGGCCGAGGCGGTGCGCCACACGGGCCACATGCACATCAAGCGGGCATACCAGCTGCGCCGGGCTTATTTTTCGCCACAGCCCGAAGTCCACTCCGTTATCATCCCGCCGCACCATCCACCTCAGGTACATGTTGAGCCGCTTACAGGCTGAGTTGCGCTGGGGTGTAGCTATATGCTTGCGTGTCCGCTCAGGGTGCTCAATGGAGAAAAAATAACGGTGAAAATGCACCAGCGCCTCGCCGGTATCAGTACTATTATATATAGTGTGCGGCACAAAAGCGTCTTCAAGCGATGTATGCGTTTGATAATGGAAGCGCAGCAACTCAATAAAGTAGAGCAGATCGGTAGCATTAAAGGTGCGGTGGGCAAAGTGCAGCATTTTCTTGAGGTCGGTGTCCTGATGATGCAGTATAAATTGGTAAGGCACATTGTCCATCCACCCCATCAGGCGGTCGCAATTATTGATGATAGAGGTTCGGTTGCCCCACGCCAGCACAGCCGCGAACAGGCCGGCAATTTCAATATCCTGTAGCAGAGAAAACCGGTGCGGAATGCAGACCGGGTCTTTAATAATAAAGGCGGGCTTATTATAGATTTCCACCCGCCCGTCAAGATATTCTTTTAAGTGCTGTATATTCACCTTTCTACCCCTGCGGGCTTTTGTATTGTTGGGTGAAATTAGATGAAAAGTATACCAAAGTCGTTGTTTAATGTTTTGTCTGATTAATAGTCATTGGTGCCAGGTAGTTTGTGGGTTAGCTGTAACTTAGTGTTTTGATGCTATCAGCATAAATATACCCGATAAGGTACAATTACTTCTCGCTTTCTACATTTATACCCGAATGGGTATAAAAAAGTATTTTCAGTCGCTTTTATACCCTTTATGGTATAAATATTAGTGGATTAGGTATCTTTATACCTGAAAAGGTATAAAGATGCTATTACATTCCTTTGTAAAACAAAAAAGAAAAGCGGCTGATCTTACTCAGCCTGAACTGGCAGAAAAGGCTGGGGTCGGACTTCGTTTTGTAAGAGAGCTGGAACAGGGTAAGGAAAGTCTGCGTTTAGATAAAGTAAACCAGGTTTTAAAACTCTTTGGGTATGAAGTTGGGGCAACGCCGATAAACAGGGATAATCTATGATCAGAATAGCTGAAATAAGAATGCATGATATTATCGCCGGCCGGCTCACACAGGATGAGAATGGCTATCATTTCATCTATGATGCGGCATACCTGAAAAATGAAGCTCCATGGCCGGTAAGCATGACCTTACCACTGAGAGATACCGAATATACCAGCAATGTACTTTTTCCGTTTTTTGATGGATTAATACCGGAGGGATGGCTTTTGGATATCGCAGAAAAGAATTGGAAGCTGAACTCAAGGAACCGTATGGGGTTGCTCCTGGCTTGCTGCAGAGATTGTATTGGCATTAAATGAAAATATTCTACTAATGATTTGGTTACTACTCAGGTGTATTTTTGATTTTGTCTAAAAGTAAAAATTATTGTAAATAATTTTCTGGAAACATACAGCGTATTGATAAATATTTTT
>JACMPD010000296.1 GCA_014377675.1 Taibaiella sp. | reverse complement strand
TAATTTTATCTATCGTTGGGCTTAGTCTCCGACTACGTGCCGACGGGGGCAATCTCCAGATTGCCGTAATTCACGTGCAAGTCAGAGACTTGCTACCGCTAAAACGTAGTCGGAGACTACGCTTAACGTTTATTTTTATTTTATCTATCCTACAAATTCTCCAACAAAAACTGCGTCATCTTCCTGAACAGATGATAACGGGTGTTGCCGCCGGAGATGCCGTGGGCTTTATCGGTATAAAATTCGCTGTCAAATTCTTTGTTGGCGGCAACCATGGCTGTGGTAAGCATAGTGGCGTTCTGGAAATGCACATTGTCATCAGCTGTGCCGTGTATTAACAGGAACGTCCCTTTCAGCTTATCTACCATTTTTACAGGTGAGTTATCGTCATAGCCATTGGGGTTTTCCTGCGGGGTACGCATGTAGCGTTCGGTGTATATATTGTCGTAGTAGCGCCAGTTGGTAACCGGTGCCACGGCTATCGCTGCGTTAAACACATCATTGCCTTTCATCAAGCAGGTGCTGCTCATAAACCCGCCATAGCTCCACCCCCATATTCCAATGCGGTCTTTATTTACATACGGCAGCCCGCCGAGGTACTTCGCCACCGCTATCTGGTCTTCGCTTTCATACTTTCCTAGCTGCAGGTATGTTTTTTTCTTAAATGCTTCCCCTCTAAAACCAGTCCCGGTACCATCGGCACAAACCACTATATAGCCCTTTTGCGCCAGTAACTGATGCCACCAGTAGTTGCCCGCGGGGAACTGATCAAGCACCTGCTGAGAACCCGGCCCGCTGTATTGGAACATCAACACCGGGTATTTTTTGGTAGCGTCAAATCCCGGGGGAGTTATCATCCATGCGTTCAGTGATTCACTCACTCCCTTCACCTTCATAAATTTTATGGCTCCCAGGGCGTAGTCATCTATAGTACTTTGTAATATGCTGTTGTCTTCCAGCGTCCTTATTATGCGGCCTTCCGCATTGCGCAGGTAGTACACCGGAACTTTATTGATGCTCGAAAACTTATCAAGAAAATAATTATACCCTACAATAGGGGTAATGTTATGCATCCCTTTTTCAGGCGTAAGTGATTTGTGACCGTAGCCATTCCAGCCGGTTACATACAGGTTGCGCTGCATGGGTGAGTTTTGGGCTGCTGTGTAGTAGACCAGTTTATTTACTTTGTCTACACCTATCAGGGCGTCTATGTCAAACTCGCCACTTGTAAGGGCAGTCAGCTTCCTGCTGTTCCAGTTATAGTGGTAGAGGTGGTTGTAGCCGCTCCGCTCACTGCGCAAAATCATGGAGTGGCCATCAGGCAGAAAGCTGATCTGGTCATTTATATCAATGTAATACTTATTTTTTTCGGTATATATTACTTCAGTGGTGCCTGTTGCAGGGCGGGCAAGCATCAATTCCAGCTTATTTTGCAAGCGGTTCAGGCGGTATATACATAGTTTTTGTTCTGTTTCCAGCCATTTTATACGGGGTATGTACTGGTCCTTTTCTACACCAAGGTCAGCATTAACGGCAAGGCTGGTCTTAATATCATAAATTTTAATCTGTACTTCTGAGTTACGTTCACCGGCTTTAGGGTACTTGTAGGTGTACTGTTCAGGGTATAGGCCTGTATACTTGGCCATGGTGTACTCAGGTACTTTACTTTCATCAAAGCGGTAATAGGCCAGGTAGCGGCCATTGCCACTCCATTCAAAAGCTTTGGTGAAAGCGAACTCCTCCTCATATACCCAGTCACAGCTACCGTTTATAATGCTGTTCATTGCGCCGTCAAATGTTACCTGTACGGTGGTGTTGGCGGCAATGTCTTTATAGTACAGGTTATTGTGTTTTACAAAGGCAACCATACTGCCATCAGGGCTTACGGTAGCGTGCATTATATTCTCATTATCAATCAGTTGTTCGTTGCCAGTTTTTGTATCATAAAGATACACTTTGGACAGTACTGAATGCCTGTATATGTTTTCACTTTCGGTAAAAAGCAGTATTTTCTTTTCGTCTTTGCTTAGTTCATAGCGGTCTATCTTCAGGTTGCCACCGCCCGCTTTAAGGGTTGTATTATCCAGCATGCTGCTCGTCTGCTTTCCGTCATCAAGGTTGTAAGCCCTTATTAGCTGGTGGCCGCCATCTTTATCCAGCTGGGTGTAGTGCCTGCCGTCCTTCATCCCTTTAAAGCCCGGCACATCTTTCACCTGGAAAATATTGTTTTTAAACACATCTTCAAGGGTAAGTTGCCGGCTGCCCTTCTGTGCCATTGCTGGCATGGCAAAAAACAAAGTAACGGTAATATATAGAGTGTAACGCATGGGTTAAATGTTGAAGCTCAAAAATAAGGAGTAGCAGCCAAAGTTTTCACTATTTAATATCCCCCTTACAGCGGGAAATATTAAACCGCAGTTCATAAGTAAAAATAAAAAATCCCGTAAACCTTGTTTTCGGGATTCTTACATATAAACTTATAGTTTAGATAGATATTAAATATCAGCGTTAAATTTTTTGGTTGAACTGGTATTGCGGCGGTTAAGCTTTAGGTTCTGCTTCATTGCCCTCTTTTTTATAATGTTCTCCATACCGAATGTATCATCGCCATAAAGGTATACAGCACTGCCATTGAGTTTTTTAAACATGTCATTAATGAATTTCTCCCTGTCCCGTTCAAATGGAGCGTCTATAGCTTCTACTTTGCCAGAAAGTTTACCATTTACTATATTGAAATAACCCGCATATTGTGTAGTCGCGCCTTTAAAAAATGTAATGAATGACTTGTTATCCAGTACCGCGTCATTCACATTAGTGAACTTATCGAGGAACTTATTATAAAAGTTAATCATTGCCTTGTAGTCGCCCAATTCTTTTATGGTGCCATTCTTCAGGAAAACAGTATTTTTCAGTAATATTTCAAAGTCATTCTGGCTATACATGCTATCTGCATATTCCACAATGGTAAAGCTTTTTGTTTGCAGCTCACTTATAATCTCGGTATACTTTACATTGTCAAGGGTGAGGGTACCCGGCTCGCCTGCCTTAAACCACTTCATACTGCCTTTAGGTGAGTTATGTTCCCTGGCCCACCAGCTGGCTTTGCCACCGTCACGGGTTTTAAACATCATCAGGGTTACATCAAAAGCTTCGTAATAGTTAAGGTTACCTTCTTTATCAGAACCCGGAGTCTTTACATTTTTTACCTGCAGATACCCCCAGTCATTTCCTGAGGCATCTTTCACCTGCGTTCCCTTAGCCAGGAAATCATTTTTATAGGTATTGATAAACCCCCTCAGGTCATTGCCGTTGTTGTCATAAGTGGCACTTTCCGGCGACGGGAATTTATTTTTATGCCATACCTGGGCTATTGAATTTGTAGCTAATACAGATAGACATATTATTGAAATTAAATTCTTCATACGAAATTTGTTTTGAATAGACCTCTGCCGGATACCTGTGTTTTTAAGTACAGGCATTACAAGCCGGCAATTTAGCGGCCAAATTAATAAAACTATTGTTATCAGTTGCAAGATTGGCAAAACTTTGTTTATCAGGTGTTGGGTCTGCTCCATAGCTTCCTCTAAGTTAAAAAAGGTAGATCTGGTAATAACATCGTTTTACAACGGGCATATTTCTTATTTTTGCGCCATATTTTTACCTATGGACGAGTATATTTCATTTGAACAGATTCCCTTCGGCAGTGACAATTTTGCTGATAACCCGGAGCCACGTTGCCCCTGCGTATTGCTTTTAGATACATCTATTTCCATGGGCGGTATGCCCATCATGCAACTCAATGAGGGCGTGCGTACTTTTAAGCAGGAACTGATGCTTGATGCCCTGGCAACCAAGCGGGTAGAGGTGGCTATTGTTACTTTTGGGCCGGTTACTGTTGAAGATGAGTTTCATACAGTCCCTAATTTTCATCCGCGTGAGCTGGAAACCACCGGCGATACCCCCCTGGGTGCAGCTATCAACACGGGTATTGACCTGGTTGCCCGCCGTAAGAAGGAGTATAAAGATGCGGGCATAGCCTATTACAAGCCCTGGATAATATTGATAACTGACGGTGCCCCGACTGACGAATGGGCAAAAGCAGCCATGAGAGTGAAGGAAGGCGAAGCGAGCAAGTCATTCGCATTTTTTGCTATAGGTGTGGAGGGTGCCAATATGGATATTTTACAACAAATATCATCGAGAGCACCTCTAAAGCTTAAGGGACTGATGTTCAGGGAGTTTTTTATGTGGCTCTCCGCCTCTATGAAAATGGTTTCTTCTAAAAATCCCGGCACAGCCGTAAACTTACTGCCACCAAGTGGTTGGTCAGAGCTATGATGTGGAAAGCGATAGGCAATAGTGTTATAGGTACATCGCACCTGGCAAGGGGTGCAACGTGTGAAGATGCCATACAGTTCAGGGTGCTGCCTGATAGCCATGGCGGAGACGTTTTGATCTGTTGTGTGAGTGACGGTGCCGGTAGTGCCACCCATGCGGCATACGCTGCGCAATATTGCACTAAATATGCGGTTGAGGCGCTTGATGCCCTGGTTGCCAGGCAAGCCGTCATTGCTGAAAGCGATATATATGAGATTGTTGAAAATATTTATGAACACTTGGCAGGCGAAGCGAAAGCTAATGAAACGGAGTTAAATGAATATTCCTGTACATTACTGGGGTGTTGCATTACCGGTAGTAAGGCCGTGTTTTTTCAGATAGGTGATGGGGCAATAGTGCGCATTGACAGCAGTGGCTTCTACAGCCCTGTGTGGTGGCCTGATAACGGTGAATACCAGAATTCAACCTCATTTTTAGTTGATGACATGGCATTTAGCAATTTGAATATCAGTATTATAGAAGATAGTATAAATGAAGTTGCCATATTTACTGACGGCCTGCAGATGTTGGCACTGAATATGGAACCCAGGCAGGCACACCAGCCATTTTTTACAGGTATGTTCAAGTATCTGCGCCTGGCTGATGATGTAGATAAAGTAAGCATACTGCAGCGCAAAGCCGCTGAGTACCTGGACAGCACCACTATCAACAGCCGCACTGATGATGATAAAACACTATTCCTGGCCACAAGGTTGCAGCAATGATACTGAAGGGAGCACACGGGGAACAATACACCACCGGCCGGGAAATAGGCAGGGGAGGGGAAGGTCAGGTTTTTGAAGTGCGGGAGCAGAGCAGTGTCGTATTAAAAAAATATAACGAACCTCCCTCGGCCGCACAGGTCAGCAAACTGGCACGCATGGTGGCTATGGGTAGTGCTGCCATTGAGGCATATGCGGCATGGCCCGCCGGCCTTGTCATGGATGGGCAGGGTTCGGTTTGTGGCTTTCTTATGAAGAAGCTCAACGGGTATGTGCCACTCCACATGATTTTCAGCCCAATGGACCGGAAAAAGTTATTTCCTGACAAAGGCTATAATTTCCTGGTGCATATTGCCCGCAACCTTGCCACGGCTTTCCACAAGCTACATGAGGCGGGCCTGGTGGTGGGTGATGTAAATGAGGGCAATATCCTCATTAATGCCGCCGGTATGGTCTCCTTCATTGACTGCGATTCGTTCCAGGTGAAGGACGGAAGCCGTACTTTCTATTGCGAGGTGGGTGTGCCACGCTATACACCGCCGGAGTTATTGGTGAAAGGCACATTTGAAAATGAAGAACGCAACCCCACTTCCGACAGCTTCTCTATGGCTGTACTACTCTTTCAGCTGTTGTTTATGGGGCGGCACCCCTTTGCGGGCAGGAATACCTCAACGGCTGATATAGACGAAGAAACAGCCATAAAAATGCGGGAATTCGCCTATTCCATCCACAACAGGAAGAAAAAGCTATTTCCCCCCAAAGACAGTTTTGATATCACCAGTCTGCCCGAGCAGGTTGTACTTTTCTTTCACCGGGCCTTTGAGCAAGATACAAGGCCGCTGCCTGCTGAGTGGGTTGCGGAGCTTGATATGTTGCTGCGGGATATGGTTACCTGCGCCACCTCCCGCCTGCACACCTATCCCGGTAAGCTGAAAGAGTGCCCGTGGTGCCTGTTTAAAAACACTAGGGGCATCTTATACTTTTTAGATGATAATTACCTGAAAGCCAATACGATACTTAGTGATATCGATAGCTTTGTTAATGGTTTTAAACTGGAAGAGCTGAAGCCAAAACCATGGAAGGGTAATCTTGTATTTCATCACCTGGCACCCAAGGCCGTAAATGCGGCCCTTAAAAGGCGCAAGATGATAGGGAGGCTTTTCCTGGTTGGCAATGTGGCTTTTATTGCGGGTTCTGTTTTCCTTGATTTCCCCATCACTGATGTGTTTTTATTTATATTGTTTTTCTGGGGACTAAATATCCTTTTTATAGCCTTCCTGGTCAACAGGCCCCAAAAAGCACAATTGAAACTGCTGCAGTCAGAGTATTTACAGAACAAGGAAAAGCTGAGAAAGCTGATTTACGAATTTGATAACGCTCCTGACCTTGTAACTTATACCAAAAATCTTCATGAATTGGAGGGGTTAGTGCATGAGTTCAGGAGGTTGCCGGGTGTGTTGGATGCACGCAGGGTACAGGAGGAGGAGAAGTTGTATAATGAGCAGCTGAGTTATTTTCTGGCCTGTTTTAATATCGATGATTTTGAAATACCTTCAATAGGGGCAGGCCGTAAAGCCGCCCTTCACCAGAATGGCATTCATACCGCCGCCGATATTACCCAGGTTGCCACGCTTAAAATAGCCGGTATAGGCTCCAAAAACCAGCAGGTGCTTATTGGCTGGCAAAGGCAGATGTCTTCAGGGTTCGTGTACATACCTGATAATGACAGGATAGCCAAAGCCCTGAAGAAGGTGACTACAGAGGTATCTCATCTAAAGTTAAAGTTAGAGTCAGATATCAGAAAGCAATATCAGTCAGTTAATTATATTAAATTGAACATAACCAACCGCTCTGCCGTTTTAGAAAGACAGATAAACGATTTCGCCATTAAAACATATCAGGCAGAAATCAACTATTCGGCTTTCAGGCGTTTCGCAACCTTTATATGAGAAAAATAATACAATAACGTGCAAAGCAGCCCTGAAAGGGCATAATATATCAGCGATGGGCAAAGCCCATTGGTACATAACGGAATAACAAATGAGTCCTGAAAGGGCGTAATACCGTTCAGCCGCGTAAGTAACCCCAAAAATATATCCTGATTAAAACCGTACTAACACTTACCAATCAATGGTTGGAATGATATGATGAACGAGTGCTGCAATTTAAAAAACACTCCGAACCGCTAATATTATCAATCCCAACGGATTTATAGTTTTAATGCGTAGACGCACTAATCAAAAACCGGTTAAATTTGCGTTGCCGCAATGGTAATGCGCCCTGCTATTATTCATACATATGATTAAAAAAATTTTAATAAGCCTGTTGCCTGCACAGGCTGCGGATGGGGCAGCGCTGAAGCGGTCGATAGCAGATAACTGTGGTGTAGCCGCACATAGAATAACAGGACATAAGATAATTAAACATTCTATAGATGCCCGCCCGAAGCAGCCGAAGATTGTTTTGCAGCTGGAGGTGAGTATTGATGAAGTGCCGCCACTGGAGCTACCTTTCACCCCTCAGCTAAACAATGTAACGAACGCCCGGCATGTAGTGATAGCAGGCGCTGGCCCTGCCGGCCTTTTTGCTGCTTTAAGGCTCATAGAGCTGGGCTACAAGCCTATAATTTTAGAACGCGGCAAAGATGTCCGCAACCGCCGCCGCGACCTTGCCGCTATGAATAAGGAAGGTGTTGTGAATCCTGAATCGAATTATTGTTTCGGGGAAGGCGGTGCTGGCACGTATAGCGATGGGAAGTTATATACCCGCTCCACCAAAAGAGGCGATGTAAAACGCATACTGCAATTATTTCATTTCTTCGGGGCTGAGGAAAATGTTTTATATGAAGCGCATCCGCATATAGGCACCAACAAACTGCCGCAGATCATTACCTGGATGCGGGAGCAGATAATCGCTTGTGGCGGTGAAGTACTTTTCGGGCATAAGCTAACCGGGATTATAACCGACGGAGATAGTGTAGCAGGAGTTAAACTGGCTGATGGTAGTTCTATCAGTTGCCAGTCACTAATATTGGCTACCGGCCATTCCGCGCGCGATATTTTTACTATGTTGCACCACCAGGGTATAGCTGTTGAGTCTAAGCCGTTTGCGCTGGGTGTCCGGATTGAGCATCCGCAGCTGCTGGTCGATATGGCGCAATACAATTGTACTATACGTGACGAACATTTGCCACCGGCCAGCTACTCCCTGGTGTCACAGGAAAACGGCCGTGGTGTGTTTTCTTTTTGCATGTGTCCGGGTGGCATCATTGCTCCTGCGGCTACCGCACCCGGTGAGGTGGTGGTGAATGGTTGGTCTCCCTCAAAGCGAAATAATCCTTATGCTAACTCCGGCACGGTAGTCTCGGTAGGTGAAGCTGATTTTGCCCAGTACAATTTTACAGGGCCACTTGCCGCCATGCACTACCAGCAGATGGTGGAGCAGCAGGCTTACCAAGCGGGCGGTGGCAACCTCGTAGCCCCGGCACAGCGCATGGTCGATTTTACAGAAGGCAGGCTTTCGGCTACCTTACCTGCATGTTCTTACCTGCCAGGCTTACGCAGTTCGGCCATTAAAGATGTGTTGCCGCCTGTGGTAAATGCGGCATTGATAAAAGCAGTGGTATCTTTTGGTAGAAAGATGAAAGGGTATTTCACTAATGACGCAGTGTTGGTGGCCACCGAGTCACGAACCAGTTCACCTGTCCGCATTCCACGGGATAACGATACCCTGCAACATACGCAACTCAAGGGGCTTTTCCCGTGTGCCGAGGGGGCCGGCTATGCAGGCGGAATAGTTTCTGCCGCTATAGATGGGGAAAGATGTGCTGAAGCAGCTGTAAAATATAGTTTAATTTAATTTTATGCGTTGCGTAGTAGCGGAATACGTGAAAGTGTAATATTATATATTTATGTTGTAATTTATAATACTCCCCCGTTACGGGAAATGTTATTGATAATGGTTATCGTATTGCCCCAGGTATTACACCACCGAACAGCCAAAAAACCCCTACCTCTTACAGTAGCCACGGGTTTCAACCCGTGGATCAGCTAACCAACAACACGGCTTTAGCCACAGACTACAATCTGTGGCTAAAGCCGCTCATCTTTTTCCTTTACCCACGGGTTAAAACCCGTGGCAACTAACGCGCCCATCTTCAAATAAACCAAACCAAACCTCATCAAACCCACACACCGCGCTAACCCCTCCATTGTAGTCAAATATGCCCCGGTAGGGGCAACAGGTTTGTAGCATTAAATGGCAACCACGGTGTGCCGTAGGTACACAAATAAGTTATCTGTTAGAATAATTATATTTTACTTAGTGTTTAGCCCTGAAAGGGTGAAGTATATCAGCGGTGGGCTTCGCCCACCGTAAACTAAAGAATACGCCAAAAGCCCTGAAGGGGTGTGATACTAATAATTAATGCAAACTCACAATGCGCCACAGGTACTGCTTTCCCATGCAAACAGGGCGTTAGCATCCCGGTTGGGTATTCGATATGCTCCAGGTAAAGACCATGGCCGGCCACATCAAAAAAAGCCTTGGTGCAGTCACGGGCTTCAATTATTCCCCTGAAACCGTCAACAGACAACTTGCCCCGTGCCGCCTGCAGCTGGGTGCCTACAAGCCCACGAACCATACCCCGCAAAAAACGGTTCGCCTCCACCACATAGTGAAGCTCGTCGCCTTTTTGTTCCCAGGATGAATTACGAATGGTGCAGTCGAATGTATTGGACTGGCTCCTGCGTTTTGCGAAGGACTCAAACTGCTTGTACTCAGTAATGATGCCGGCGGTTTCATGCAACACATTTTCATTAAGCGGTAGTGGGAAAAACAAAGCCCGCTGATGAAGAAATGGATTTTTTTGCATATAAATGCGGTACCTGTATCTCCGGGCTACCGCGTCAAAACGCGCGTTGAAGTCATCGGCTACCTGGTATAGCCGTGTAAGAGCAATACCCGCGGGGAGTATCGCATTGCAACGGTACAAAAGGTCAAAACTGATGGGGGTGTCCGTATCAAAGTGGTAGCAATTACACAATGCGTGCACACCTTCATCCGTCCGGCTTGCGCCATAAGTACTCACCGCCCTTCTGAATACCACACTTAGTGTGGTATTTAAAGCCAGCTGCACGGTGGGCGTACCGCCCTGTACCTGGGAGCCATGAAACTTTGTACCGTCGTACATTACTTTTATAACGTAACGCATCAGCCTTAATAATACTTTTTGCTCTATAACTTTTCCTGGTCTGCAACAGGCATGGAAAATAAAAAAATAACCCCGCGAATGAAGCGGGGCTATCCATCAGTTATATAGTATTCTTATGCAAGAGCATTTATTTTTTTGGCGATACCTGATTTCAGATTACCCGCTTTATTCTTATGTATTACGTTGCGTTTAGCCAGTTTGTCTATCATTGATGCAACTTTACCAAAGCTTGCCTGTGCAATAGCCTTGTCGGTAGTAGCTAATAAATTACGGATAGCATTACGCGTTGTCTTACCATAATAACGGTTGCGGTCGCGACGCTTTTCACTCTGGCGGACATCTTTCCTGGTAGCTTTATGATTTGCCATTAATATTCTGTTTTTTTTAAGGACTGCAAAGGTAAGTAAAAAATTAAAACTAAAAAATAAAAAATGGAATAGATTTCGCAGTCACGTTTTAAAGCGTAAAGGTAATCAATAGTTTTTGAATTTGGAGATCCGTTGCCGGTTGGTGCGTATTGTTTGTAGCGATTATTTTAATGGTGGTTAATGCCCGGTAGATCGATCGGCAATCTGGAGATTGCCCACCGCCCAGGCGTAGTCGGAGACTACGCCCAACGATGGATAAAATAAAAAATAAACGTTTAGCGTAGTCTCCGACTACGTTTCGCCGGCAGCAAGTCTCTGACTTGCGAATGCATTGCGGCAATCTGGAGATTGCCCACCGCCAGGACGTAGTCGGCGACTACGCCCAACGATGAGGAAAACATAAATTTATACCTGTTTTACTCTTTATGTACCTTAATTCTGGCAAGTATAATAGGATGCTTGCCAAAATATAATGCAAAAGTGTCTTCGTCATGATAGTCAAATGCCCAGTATAAATTGTTGAGGCTTACGTCCATATCGGTATTAATATTAGTATGATG
>JACMPD010000295.1 GCA_014377675.1 Taibaiella sp. | reverse complement strand
ACTGTTTGCGGCAATTCTAATAACACTTATTCAAATACGTTTACAGGTGGCACATGGTCGGCAATCAATGGTGCTGGCTCCATTGGTGCCTCTGGCACTTTCCATGCTAACGATACAGGTTCTGTAAAGGATACCATTTATTATACTTATACCAATGGGTTCGGTACCACGACGGTAAGGAAAATTATTTATATCAGGTTCAGTCCTCCCCGTATTGTTATTTCGCCTATTACCGCTGTACTTGTTATCGGCAATCCTTATACTTTAGTTGCGACGCCTACCGGTGGCACATGGACTTCTTTAAGGCCTACTCACGTAGCATTAACAACAGGTATCAATTTTACACCGTTGTTGCCTGGTAAAGCTGATCTTATTTACACTTATAGCAATGTATGCGGATCTGCGATCGATACCTTACATCTGTTGGTACCTGGAGTAGATAACGTAAATACAATTAATGGCAACACAGAAGCACTGAACGTTTACCCTAATCCTAACTCCGGTACTTTCGTTGTTGATTTGTCTTCTGCATTTAACGAAACAGCACACATTGTAGTTACTAACTTATTAGGTGCTGTTGTCAAAGAATTTGATGCTACTACTAACAAATCTACTCAGATTTCTTTAGGGCAGTCTAAAGGTTTCTACTTCTTAACAGCTACTTCAGCGCATATCAAACTGAGTGCAAAAGTTACTGTTGTAGAATAAAATTAAATTACTATACTTTTTGAAGGGAGCCTTTGCAGCTCCCTTTTTTTGTGATATTGTGTGCGTGACAGCTTTGCATTTCGTATTAAACGGGGGCGCCCCGCTTTATTTTATAATATGCCGTCATGATGGTATATTGTCTTTGTTAGCTTACCTTTATACAAAATTGCATTTATTTTGAATTTTATTGATTTTGGTTTCGACGATGACCTTATGGATGGTATTGACGCCATGGGTTATGAAACAGCTACTCCAGTTCAGGAACAAGTAATACCTTCCATTATTGCCGGTAAAGATATTATTGCCGCTGCACAGACGGGCACTGGTAAAACTGCCGCGTTTTTATTGCCGGTTATTCATAAGTTAATTACTCAGCCACATGAAGGGCATAAGATTAATTGTATGATAATAGTTCCCACAAGGGAACTTGCGGTACAGATAGCTCAGACTTTAGATGGCATTGCTTACTTTACGTCCATCAGTTCCATAGCAGTCTACGGTGGGGGCAGCGGGTCATTGTTTGCTGCAGAGCGCAAGGCACTTGCATCGGGAGTTGACATTGTTATCTGTACTCCGGGGCGGATGATCTCTCACCTGAATATGGGCTATGTTAAGTTAGACAGCCTTAAATACCTGATACTGGATGAAGCAGACAGGATGTTGGATATGGGATTCTTTGAAGATATTATTAAAATAACTTCTTACATGCCTAAACAACGGCAAAACCTCCTTTTCTCCGCTACAATGCCTACAGCAATCAGGAAATTGGCAAACTCGATCCTTACCGATCCTGTTGAAGTAAATATCGCCATTTCAAAGCCGCCGGAGCAAATAGCGCAGGGTGTGTTCTATGTATATGATGCGCAGAAGGCGCCGTTGATTAAGTATATTTTGAAGCAGAAGGAGTTTGGCAGTGTATTAATATTCTGTTCCAGTAAAATAAGTGTGAAGCAACTGAGTGAGGAACTGAAGCGCGCCAAATTTTCAGCAGATCAGATACAATCAGATCTGGAGCAGGAAAAGCGCGAGCAGGTACTGCTTGATTTTAAAAATCATAAACTGAAAATTCTCGTTGCGACCGATATACTCAGCAGGGGTATTGATATTGAAGATATTGACCTTGTAATTAATTATGATGTGCCGCATGATGGTGAAGATTATATTCACCGCATAGGCCGTACGGCAAGGGCAGCGACAAAAGGTACCGCTTACACATTTGTAAGCGAGAAAGAACAATTTAATTTCAGGAAGATTGAAAAGTTGTTAGGTATTCCCGTTCCGGTACAGGCTGTGCCTGAACAATTCGGTGCCGGTCCAGAGGTGAACGTAAACTCAGAAAGGCCTAAGAAAAAGAGAAACAATAAATTTAAAAAGAAGTAAGAAAATGCAATGTAAAATGGTGGCTTCCCAAGGGTAGCCACCATTATATTTTAGTCTGTTTTATACTTATTTGGCGTTATAAAAGCAACTTCTGCAGCGGGGTTCATAAATGTTTTTTTCGCCCAGCACCACCTGTTCTTCAGCTTTTGAAATACGATACGAATAGTTGGCAATATCACCGCATTTAACGCATATGGCGTGCAGTTTGGTAATGTACTCCGCCTTTGCGAGCAATGCCGGCATTGGTCCGAATGGCTTTGCGGTATAGTCCATATCAAGACCGGCGATAATTACCCTTATTCCGATTAAAGCGAGTTTCTCCGCTACTTCCACTATACCCGGGTCGAAAAATTGCGCCTCATCAATGCCAACCACGCTCACGTCTGAAGCGAGCAAAAGAATATTGTAAGAGTTATCAACCGGCGAAGAGCGCACACGTGAGGCGTCATGAGATACAATATCTTCAGGGTGGTAACGTATGTCTACAGCGGGTTTAAAAATTTCAGCCTTAAGGCCGGCGATCTGCACCCGTTTCAGTCTTCGTATAAGTTCTTCTGTCTTGCCGGAGAACATACAACCTGCAATCACTTCGATCCAACCTTTTTTTTTGCCTGAATTTGGTTCTATAAACATTATCGCAATACGGGGGTTTGTTTTTCTCCCTTTATCTATTGAAAAATAGGAGGAGGGTAAAAGTACAATATAATCATTGATACAAAAAGAGCGCATCCAGGTAAATTGATTGCTGGTCGTGGAAATGCTTTTGTTTCCTGATGCAAAATGATTAGCAGGATTAATTAAAAAAATTTCTAATGAAATTTGACTACCTTCAAGCTCATTACGAACATGAGAGAGAAATTTGAAGAGCTGATCGAAGGATATATTACTGGAAATATAGGTATTTCTGCCCATTTTTTAAACAAACCACTTGCCGCCGCACTACATCACAACTTGGTAAACTTAAATAATAACAGGCATTTGGAAAAGGCCGGGATAGGCAATGCAATAAAGGATAATTTCCAAAAGATACGAAGTGATAAAACGAGCTGGCTCAGCGAAGACAGTGACAACAGCGCGGAGCGGGAATTTTTGGACACCATGGCCCAGTTTATGGGCTATCTGAATGAGACGTGCTATACCGGGCTTAACGCGTTCGAGTTTCACTATGCGTTATATGAACCCGGTACCTTCTATGGCAGGCACCGGGACCGGTTAAGGAATGACGATGCCCGGAAATTTTCTATTATCAGTTACCTCAATGAGAACTGGCTAACTGCCGAAGGGGGGCAACTGATTGTATATAATGATGATGGTGCGCCCACGACCATATTGCCTGAAAATCTTAAATCAGTTTTTTTTAAAAGCGATCTCATGGAGCATGAAGTAACCATAGCCACCAGGCAACGGCTGAGCGTAACGGGTTGGCTGAAAAGAATATAGCTGCAATACTTAAAAATATAAAATTTGTTGTAGCTTTAACTTACCTTATGTAGTTAAATGGTAGTTGATCATGAAATATTTTTTATCCCTGTTTTCATTGTTGTTTCCATTCGTCCTGTATGGGCAGTTGGTACATATTTCATCGTCAGCTGATACCATATGT
>JACMPD010000294.1 GCA_014377675.1 Taibaiella sp. | reverse complement strand
TTCCAGAAATACAAAACCGGCACCACCTTCACGCTTACTTACAGCTACAGGTTTTAATATTTTAGCAAATTTCTTTTACAGTTTAGATAACAGCCCCGCAAGATGCGGGGTTTGTTGTTTTTACAATTAGCGAATAATTTTGGTTCTGTATAACCGAATGGTATCGCTGTAAAAGCCGGGGCTGTTCCTATTTTTACTAACCCAATTCTTTACTTCGGTACTGTTTTTCAAGTATTTTAAGTGGGGATCTGAAACAACCGCCACGGAAAAACTGTCGTGTGTTTTGCTTACAGACAAGATTTTAAAGAAACAATAGCCATCTTTAAATTTTGTTCCGGCTGATGATAATTGCTCTATTGATGCGGTTGTATGGCCATAAGTTTTCAATGCCGCTATTTCTATACTGTCTGTTGGCCTGTCTCTGCAAAATAAGTTAATAAAGGTTGTTCCGGAAAGTTGTGACAAGAAAGCGGTCCTATCCATATATAACGGGTTTTTCCCGTGGTCATTCCAATAGGTTACATAGTACCTATGGTGTTCGTGTTTCTTTATGTCTTCAGTAGCATTTGCAGACATGGCAGGGAATTTTTTGTCACCATCCCACTGCCCTGCTTTCCTTATGGTTATAAAATTGTCTTTATCTATATCTCCAACTATTTTCCATTGACCGAGTAATGACGCATCTATCTTAACAATTGGCTCTTTATCCAAGGGATAATTGGAAAATCCATTACAGCCACTGAGTAGATAGGCAGCACAACTGATGAATGCCAGTTTAAGTTTCAAGTCAATCATATTTATGTATTTATAAATGAAGCGAATTTATTTTCAACTAACTTAGTCTTTAAACTTTCATCAAAACCTAAAACACAATAGTCTGAACCGTTTGATTCTAAAGCAACTTGGCTACATCCACCTCCGCATATTGGAAAAATTTTGCACTCTTTGCAAGGGGCATTATTAAATTTTATATTCAATCGCTGCTCATGTTTTTCGTTCCAAATAACGGAGCCACCATTCGCAACAAAACCGACACCTGTATTATCTTTAAAATCGCGTGCTGTGCATTTAAAGACCTCACCATTATAGTTTATTGTAACTTGAAAACGTTTATCCGCATAACAACTGCTTGGAGTGTAAGTATTGGCAACATTTGTGAAACCAGATACTAAAAAACGATTGTTATGGAATAAAGTCGCCGTCTCAAACATTTTATCCTCAATCTTTTCGGTTTCCTGCCACACTTTATGAAAATCAAATTGCAAATAGTCGCGCTCGGCATCATTTATATCCGCAAAATCATCCAAAACTTCATCAATTTTTAACATAGTAGCATATGAGCAATTAACTCTTGCCTGAACACTTAATTTATGGCTAATTACAAGTTTTATATTGTCAACAATTTTGTCATATGAACCGCGTCCTTCAGAAATATATCTTATAATATTGAATTTTGGGACATACAAAAATATGAGGTGGTTATGAGTAAATAAACTGATTATAAATGTAACAAAGAAAACTATAAAGTTTAAATGACAGGTTGCCATTTTTATTTTTTTTAACAAAATTTTAAGGTTTATCAAACTAATTCTTTGTTATAGTGAAAATATGACATGCAAATATCCCCCACAGAATAAAAATTCAAATAGAACAAAAATATACCTGTAGAAGACATGCAAAAATTGTTGGACCCTGGTAGCTAATCATACATGTAACAGCCCCGCAATAGCGGGGTTTGTTGTTTATCAAAAGCCCTAATTCGCTACCACAAACACATTCCGAAACCCCATCCCCACGCCCCCCTGCACCCGCGATGGCAAAACATTCCAAACCATCCCCACGTAGGGGCAGAAAATTTTCTGCCCCTACGCAACGTAAAAACACAACTGTTTTTCAAACGTCAATATGTCTACTGCACCGGTGGTGAGGCGGGCATTTTATATACTGCCACTACGGTACTGTTCTGTACTTTTATCTTATAGAGTTCCGGCAGCGGAAAGTCTTCGGGGTGCCCTCTGAAGTTGGTGATAAAATAATCCGGTCTTTCATCTTTCCATACATGTACGGCCCGGTTTCGGCTGTTTGGCGGCAGGCAGGTAATGGCGTTTTTCACCAGGTCTTCAAGGCCATATACTCTTACCTGTGCGGCAGTGTCATGGGCTAATATGTAAAGCAAGGCTTCCCTGTAAGCACAGCCCCAGTATTCATAGTCGTAATTGGTTCTGAAATACTCAGCCCTGTGCGGAACCAGGAAGTTAAAGTATACCTGCTGGTATGGGTGGGCGGTAAAAAAGAACTGCGCAACAAATGCGAACTGCACGGCAAAGAGGGTGGCGAGCCAGCCTGTTTTTAGGTACTGTGCGCACCTTTCGACAGCATATAACGCCAGCATTACAAATAGCGGGTATATAAAATACAAGTGCCTCCAGTCATCAATAACGGCGGCCCTCATGGCTGCAAGTGCTACAGGGGGCAGAAAAAAGCAAATAATATAAATCAGCAACATGCGGTCACGCGGTGTTTTTAAAAAAACGGCAGGTTGCTTCAAAAAGTTAATCAGCAGCCATATAATGCCCAGCAACCCGGTAAGCAGCCAAAGCTCAGGCATGGAGATGGAAAACCACGAGGGCAGGTAGCCTGCGGGCAGGTTTTTTTCGGTATATGAAGCTCCTTTATAGAGCAGGACACCGCCCCATGGGATGGTTTTTAGCCGGTAGGTACTATTGATAAAACCGGTGACGGGCGCCCGCCACAGCAATGGCCAGCACAGGTAGAGCACACCCGCAAAACCCATAAAAAAAGTAACAACACGCATGGCTGTGGCCTTAGTGCTACCGGCACTGGTGAACCAGTCAACCAGGAGGTAAAGCATGAACCCGCCCGTGAGGGTAACTCCGATAACCCTTATTGAGCTTGCATAGGCCACAGCTGCACCTGCCGCAAGATACCAGTGCAGCCACCTGCCGCTCACGGCTATGTTGCAGACCAGCATCGCAATTAAAAAGGCGGATAGAAAAGGGATATCCTTGCTGTTGAAGAAGGAGTGGGCATATATCCTGGGATGGAAAACAAGGATGGCATAACCAAGTAGCGCCAGAGCTGGGGCCCTGAACAGGCCGCGCGCCAGGACATAGCCACAAAATGCACTAATTAAAAAATATAAATGCGTAGCCAGGTGCCTTGCTTCGTAGACAGTGCGGCTGTCAGTGAGTTGAAGCGCTTTTTCCAGTATTATCAGCGGCACCTCAAAGCCGGGGCCCATAGCCTTGTCTTTGTTGGCGAAAAGAGCAGTGTCGTTGTTAAATATGAATTTATAATTATCTATACCTAAATGGCGTTGTATAGGTTCATCTCAGGATATGGCATAGTCTTTGTAAATGAACAGCGCAAGAATGCATGACACCGCAAATACAATAATACCGGGATGATATAGGATGAAAAAGCGTTTCAACAGAATTTGTGAAACAAATATAAGGCAGGCGGGCATACCTTACTCATCAGGCGCATAATAACATATATAATTGATAACCAAAACGAGAAGTGAGCCAAACAGAAACCGTGCGTAATAATTCCTTAACACGTGCGTAATCCTGTGGTAATACCGCCCGGCTACTTTTGTACCAAATTAGATAAGAAATGAAAAAAGTTGTCTTCACATTCCTCGCGGCATCAGTATTTCTGGGTGCATGTAAAAAAAAGGATTCTAACACTACACCTGTAACACCAACCTCTTACGAACTATCAGGTGACATTTCAAGTGACATGACGCTTGACGCCAGCCACAAATATACGCTGAAAGGGTTCGTATTTGTAAAAAGCGGCGCTACACTTCACATACCAGCAGGTACTGTAATAGTGGGTGACAAGGCATCAAAAGGAACGCTGGTAATAACACGCGGCGGTAAAATAGATGCTCAGGGCACGGTTGATAAACCAATAGTATTTACATCAGCACAGCCGGTGGGCGCAAGGCGCGAAGCTGACTGGGGCGGAGTAATACTGTTAGGTAAGGCTCCAATAAACCCAGCCGGTGGTGAAGCTAAAATTGAAGGCGGTCTTACCGCAACAGGTGGCGGCGATGAGAAAACATATATATGGTACGGTGGCAGCGACGCAGCTGACAACAGCGGTGTTATCAAGTATGTACGTATTGAATTCGCAGGTATCGCTTTTTCGCCTGATAACGAAATCAATGGTCTTACGCTTGGTGGTGTTGGCTCTGGTACAACTGTCAGCTATGTTCAGGTTTACCGTTCAGGCGATGACGCTTATGAGTGGTTTGGCGGTACAGTAAACTGCGATCACCTTATGGCTACTTATAGCTGGGATGATGATTGGGATACAGACTTTGGTTATTCAGGCCGTGTACAGTTTGGTGTAAGCCAGCGCTACAAAGCAATAGCTGACCAGAGCGGATCTAATGGTTTCGAGTCTGATAACGACGCTAACGGCTCTACCAATACCCCACAGACTAAGGCTGTTTTCTGTAACATGACGGTTATAGGACCAATAGCCACATCAGGCAACAGCGGTATCAACCCAAGCTTCCAGCATGGTGCCCAGTTACGCCGTAACTCATCAATCAGCATTTTTAACTCTATCATTATAGGTTTCCCTATAGGTCTGTATATTGATAATACCAAGGGTACAGCCACTTCAGGCAACCTTACAGCAGGTACACTGCAGTTGAAGAACAACATCTTCACCGGCAACACGATCAAGTACAAGTCAGAATTCTCTGGTCTTGATTCAGTTTGGATGGCTACTAACGGCAACACATTCTTAGCTACTTCACCAGACGCTAAACTGGTGGATCCATACAAATACGCACCAAGCGTAGGTACATCGGCAGGCCGCCCTAACTACCTGTTACAGTCATCATCACCAGCAGTAACGGGCGCAAGCTTCACTGGTCTGCCATCAACATTCACTTCGGTTACTTACCGTGGCGCATTTGATGCTTCCAATGACTGGACTACAACCTGGGCTACATTTGATGCTGAAAACAACGCTTATTAATCAAATCAATATTACTTAGCAGAAGAGCCACCTCAGGGTGGCTTTTCTGTTTTTTGTGCGCTAAAGCTTCTTTGCCCTTACCCATTTTCTTTTATAAAAATTATACATGATCATAAGGTACATTTATGATTGTAGTGTACCTATGCCACACCGCGTATATTATTGATTGTCGGCTACAAACCCACTGCCGGCTACGGGGCAATGTGCTAATCCGGCTACCGGAATCCGGTATCTATTTTGGTATTACACAATGCTGCTGAGTTGATGTATAATACTTTTGCTGATAATGCCCGATGCCTTCTCGCAAAAGTCAAGCCCCGAATAGTCGGGGTTAAAGCCGCCAATATAGGGCACCGCCATTATGTATATGCGGCTGCTATAAGCGCCATACTGGTCTATTGCCTGGAAGCAATCATTAATTGCAATACCCGGAACTTTCAGATGGTATTCGCCGGTGCTATCCCGCTCTATGTCTTTATTGCCTTCCTGCAACTGTTGTTGGGCTTCCGTGGCAGATCTGAATTTAAGCGTTGCAGGCGTTACTATTTTCTTTGTCACCAAACTTTTGAAAGGAAACTCATCATGGGTGAGGTGGGGCTGGCCTACACAATCAATGAAAGTATGATA
>JACMPD010000293.1 GCA_014377675.1 Taibaiella sp. | reverse complement strand
CCTGCTGAAAGCAGCTCCGGGCTATGTGGCACTGACTATATATGATGGTAACTACCATGCATGGGATATGTTGTACATGAATTTCAACAACGCGGCGAGTGACAACGAAGACCAGATGCTGGACGCGACCAAGCCATCAGGCTCTGACTTCAACTTCTACAGCTTATCAGCTGATAACCAGAAGCTGGCGCTTGATGCCCGCCCTTATGTTGCCGGCAACACAGTACCATTGGGTATCAGCAGCGGTTATGCGCAGGATTTCATTATCAAAGCTGACCAGGTTGCGGTACCTGCGGGTGGCCAGTTGTTCCTGCATGACAAATTGCTGAAACAATACATTGCATTGAACCAGGGAACAGAATACCGTTTCTCAGTTACAAATGATAAAGCGACACAGGGTAATGACCGTTTTGAACTACGTATGGCACCACCGGCAGCAGCAGTTGCCGAAGGTTTACACGTGGCTATGACGCCTAACCCGGCAACTGACGAAGTAAATGTAGCGTTCACTCAGGGTCATAAAGAGGCCGTAAGCCTCCGCGTACTTGACCTTTCAGGCGTAAGCATCTACAACAAAGACCTCGGTCAGCAGCAGAACGGCAGCGTGAAAGTATCACTCAGCACCTTTGCGGCAGGCATCTACATGGTAGAACTGAAATCAGGCAATGAAAAAGTTGTTCAGAGACTGATAAAAGAATAATATAGTATTTACTAAAACAAGAATGGCGGCCTCAATGGCCGCCATTTTTTGGTTTAAACTCTATCTGTTCCGGGGTGGGCTGAGGCGTTTATAATGGGTAATGAATAGCTCCGTTTTCCCGAAGCAATAGTTCATCCCCTAACCAGAGCCACTTTACCCCCGCGCAATGCCAATTCTCCCAATCTTATCGGTAACATTACTTGCATATAGCTTTTTAACCGGCATTGATAGAAATGACTGCTCAATGAGTTCCATAATATCCTTGTGCCTGGCGGCAAATTGATTTATAATTCGATCAGCCCGGTTGTCTAAAATGCCCAGCCTCCGTGCCAGTTCCATAAAGTCAGCCAGCCCATAATGACCGTAAGCCTGGTAGTAAGGCGAGTTGATATCGCCATGGTAAAGGTCTAATGCAGTGTCGGCTTCATGCGGGGTATGTATTACGGTACTTATCAGGTCATAAGCCGGGCTAAGGGTGTATTCACCGCTGTCATTTCTTAGTAGAGAGAAATTTTTCAGGTGTGCATCGCCATTGGAGATTACATAGTTAAAAACAACCAGTTGAAAGAATCGTTCCAGCGCAGGTATTGCCGCCGCAACGTAACGCTTTATAAGGCCGCCAATCTCCTCATAAGTGCCGCTATATTTAAATGCTTCGCCATGGGAATAGCGGGTACGGTTTGTGAGTTGCGCAAAATCTTCCTGCATATATTTTGTACCATCAGGTTTCACATCGAACCGTTTGGTAATATAAGCCGGCTCACCATCTTTAAAAAATACCAGGCCATTTATTGCCGTGTCTATTTTAAATACCTGTTTTGCTATCTGCATGGTGAGGTGTTCATTTTCAGGAACTTCAGCTACATGAACAAGGTGCCGGGCAGGTGGCATGGGTTTCAGCAGTTATTGCCCGGCTTTATCAGTAAGTGCCAGTTGGTTCCCTTCCAGGTGAAGTGAGTATTTCAGCTGCACGCCGGATATGGAGAGTTGTTTGGAATATTGTTGAAAGACGCTGATATTATTGGCAGCGGGAGCGTTAAAACCCAGTACTGACCCTATCTTTATTGCATCGAAAAGTGCCCGCCTGCATGGCGTACAATAGTTGGCCCCCGTTTCCTTATAACAGCCCAAACACTTCATCATCTTCCGGTTTTACAGTTATCGCCCCAATAGTATCATGCTGTGCGGTTAATAGCAGTCTGGTAAAATCATCTTCCTCATCAATTTTAAACATACTGCATTGAATGTCTTTATTCACGCCCTCAGAAAGCAGCCCGTAAAAAAATGGGAACATTTTTTCCGACCTGTGTTGCAACTGCGTTTTTAATAAAGTGAGGCTGACTGGTGGCAGGTCCTTGTCATTGAAATACCCGGCATCATATGTAAATATAAATGAGCCCCCACCATCTTTTTCAATAGTGCCTGCCAATATTCCATTATTGAAAACAAGCCCCCTCACCCTTCAACTGATTTTACCTGTACCAAAATTACCAACCCCAGCACATTAAATATTTTTTCCAGCGTATCAAACGCGGCATTGCCCCTGCCCCGCTCCAGCAGGTAAATTGTTTTTGCAGAGATGCCCGCCATTTCCGCCAGGTCTTCCTGCTTCAGACCAAGTGAAATTCTCCTTTGCTGCGCCATAGCGCCTATTTCTGCCATGCTCATTTCGGAAAAATATTGCTGATTATAGACAAAAATACCAAAATATGGGCTAAAAACCTAAAAATCAGTACTATATTTCTGATTTAGACAATTATGATTGCGCTTTTTAAAAAAATTTCTAAGTGAAGGATCGATGCGCTAATTCCTCCTGTACGTGGGTTAAAAGAGGGAACGGTAACAAAATATTTATTCGATAGTCACAATAACATTTATTGTTACCTTGTATCATGAAAAAGATCATTCACATTTGTTTTGACAAATGGTGGAAGCCCATTTTGGTGTTCGTTATCTCTTCAGCATTTTTACCTGTAAGTTATTTTTTGGGGGGTCGAATTTCTGCGTTTCCTATATTGTTCGTTTTGTTTGGGTTTTTCATGTTGTTTTGCTCTATCTTTTACCAACTGCGGTACGGCAGGTGGCTTAAAGCAATAGTAACCACACTTTTATTAGGATCAACTGTATTTGCCATTTTTTTAGTGCTGTTCATTCCATTTATGCGAAATATAGTGGACGGTGACCATTGGGCAGATAGTTTAACGATTCCTGCCGGCATTCAACTCGATACTCCAGGGCAGGTGGATATGTCTTTTACTGCAACGAGAAAACCTATTGACCCACCTGAATACGTTGACACATCTATTAATCAATTTGTTATACGCAACAAAGATGACAGCTATATAATACGGAAGACGGCTGTTGATCTGGTATTGTACCAGGAGTATCAACCAGGTATTTATACTTATAACTTTTGGATAGGTAAAATAGGAAGTGGCAAAATGCACTTAAGAGCCTTTGAAATAACTCACAATACAGAATTATCAGATGAGTCACTTGCTGAAAGTTCGGCATTACAGATTTACAACCCGACAGACAGCATAAAATTATTTTACCTGCCATACTCTTTTACTATCTACGAAGGAGATTGGGGAAAGCCATATGCGGCACGGTTTGAGGTGTGGTACAAAGCAGATACGGGCAGCACTAAAAGGAAATTGTTCCAAAAAAATTTCAGAGTAGAGGGATGGATGCATTAGTGG
>JACMPD010000033.1 GCA_014377675.1 Taibaiella sp. | reverse complement strand
TCACCGCAATTCAAAAATGTCTGAGCCAATCTTGTTTATTATAGCTGGCTGCAATGGAGCCGGAAAGTCGTCATTTTCTAAATTATTGGCCCCTTCCAATGTTACTCCTTTTGACTATGATTTTTACTTTTATAATTCATTGAGGGATATAGTTATATACAAGACCCAGCCACATACTCTCAGTAGAAAAAGAACAATTTATTAGCAACTTTTGTGATGATTTAATTAAATTTGTTGACGTTTCAAATTCCAAGCTTCACTGTGTAAGATGCTAAAAAAACGATTGACATAATTTTATTAATTAAAATAATATATGAATGAATTAAAACCTCTTTCTTATTTCGAAACTGAATTGATAATTGAGTATCTCTCAACAAACGCATCTTATGGAAAACCAATGGAGTTTGTTCACCCGACTTTGGGGCCTCTCTATGTTGAACATATAACATATGCTCCTTACCATGAACGAGACTTTGTGGACTATGTTAAACAAGTAGAAGGAACTTATTTTTTTGTAAATGGTGGTTATTGGGGACATACTTTTAGGGTTGTTGTTATAGCTGAAAAAGAAAGTCATTTCCGTTCGGCTTATTATCTTAAAGAACCGAAGGTATTCACGATCCAGGAATTACAACAACTCGGAATAGTTGGATTTGAATATCCGGAAGATATTTTGGAAATCGAATTTGATGATGATGACGATGAATAAGCCGAGGGTGCAATTCTGTTAGGGCATAAGTTTACCAGCCTAACATAATGTAGAGCACCGAAATTAACATTATCTCATCTCGATCAATCCCCACTAAAACAACATCTTATACACATCCTCCACCTTATTTACTGTCTTTATTTCTATTTTAAAGTTTTTGGTGTCGAGGCCTTTGGCGTTGGCCTTGGGGATGAATATGACATCCATGCCCAGTTTGTCGGCTTCTGCTATGCGCTGGTCAATTCGGTTTATGGCGCGTATTTCGCCGCTAAGGCCTATCTCGCCCACAAGGCATATATTGTTGGGCAGGGCTTTGTCTTCGTAGCTGGAAAGCAGTGCGCACACCAGCGCAAGCTCTATAGAGGGGTCTTCTATTTTGAGGCCGCCGGCTATGTTTACAAACACATCTTTAGCGCCAAAGTGGAAGCCACCGCGCTTTTCCAGTACCGCGAGTATCAGCTGCATACGGCGCGGGTCAAGGCCGCTCACTGTGCGCTGGGGGTTGCCATACACGGCCTGGGTTACCAGCGCCTGCACCTCTATCATCAGCGGGCGCATGCCCTCCATGGTAGCGGCTATGGCAATGCCGCTCAGTGGCTCATCATGCTGCGAAAGCAGTATTTCTGAGGGGTTACTCACGGGGCGCATACCCTGCGCCACCATTTCATAAATACCCAGTTCTGAGGTGGAACCAAAGCGATTCTTAAGGGTACGCAGTATGCGGTAGGCGTAGTGCCTGTCTCCTTCAAACTGTAGTACTGTATCCACAATATGCTCCAGCACTTTGGGCCCGGCTATAGAGCCCTCCTTGGTTATGTGGCCTATTATAAAAACAGGTATGTTGCTTGTTTTAGCGAACCGCTGCAGCTCAGCGGCGCACTCCCTTACCTGCGATACACTGCCCGCCGCCGACTCTACGAAGGGTGATTCCAGTGTTTGTATGGAGTCTATTATCAGCATTTGCGGGCTTATCCTTTTCACTTCCTGGAAGATAGTGCTGGTGTCGGTAGCAGTAAGCAGGTAAAGGTTTTTGTTGTGTATACCCAGCCGCTCAGCCCGAAGCTTTATTTGCTGTGCGCTTTCCTCGCCTGATACGTAAAGGCTGGTGATATTATTCCACCGGAGCGCCACCTGTAAAAACAAGGTCGACTTGCCAATGCCCGGCTCCCCCGCCACCAATATTACCGACCCTGCCACAAGACCGCCACCGAGTACCCGGTTCAGCTCTGCATCAGGTGACAACATGCGTGCTTCATTTACCTGTACTATGTCATCAAGCCTGTGGGCCTTTTTGGTTTCTTTGTTTTCGTCATTCCAGGTGCCTGCTGTCTTTACCTTATCATCGCGCTGCACCACCTCTTCCACAAATGAATTCCATGCGCCGCAGGTGGGGCATTTGCCGGCCCATTTCGGGGCTTCATGCCCGCATTGCTGGCAGAAAAAAGCTGTTTTTATTTTAGCCATATTTGGTATCAGTTAACCGCTGACCGAAGATAATAAGTAAAAAGGCGGCGCGGAAAATAAAAATGCAGTTACCGGAAATGAAACGAACGTGTATACATAAAATGAGAGCCGCCGGAAGAATCCGGCAGCTCTACTTACTAACCCATTAAATTCACAACTGCTGCAAAAGTAATCATTGCATTCCGACTTACAAAATGAAATTTAATAGCATATAAAAAATACCCAAACCACCATTAATAAAATCAATATCCGGCCGGCAAAGCGTTATCTGCGGAATATAATTATGGCAAAAAATATATTTGATTAACTTATTACCCGGCTGACAACTTAAAGTAGACTGCCGCTGAAACAGATATGATAAGAACAGATAGTATGGCGATAGCGGCCAGCTTTAACTTGCTATTGCGGGGCTGTTTAAGACCGGGCAGAAATACATAGCCTGCGGCTATACCGCTGAGCAGGCCACCTATATGGGCTGCATTGTCAATGCCAGGCTTAAAACCATTCAACAGGTTATACACTACGAAAAAACCTATACTCAGGAGCAGTTTTTTACGGGAGGCTTTTTCAATAATGGGCGTTGTCAGCAACGCAAGAAAAACACCATACATACCAAATATAGCTCCCGAAGCACCCGCGCTTATAGTGTGTCCGTGGCTATACGTGCTTACCATACTGCCTGCTATGCCAGTGAGCAGATACGCGGCCAGGAAGCGGGACTTGCCCAGCTTGGGCTCCAGCAGTAAACCTATAAATGCCAGTGCATACATATTCATCAGCAGGTGCATGAGGCCAATATGCACAAAGCAGCAGGTAACCAGCCGCCACCATTCCCCCGCCAGCGTTAGCGGACCAAAGTTGGCACCCCAATGCAGCAAGTCCACACTTTCGGGTGTCATTACATTTACCCCCGCCATTGCCATTAACAGGAAAACGATAATATTTAAGTTGAGCAAGATAGGGGTAATGAAATATCCATGCGTTGGCTTAAAAATTGATAATATATCGTTGAGTTGCTCCCTGCCGGTAAGCGTACCTGCGGTAAGCACCCTCGCTCTTCCGGTATATATATCATTACGCAGGGCGTAGTACTTACCTGTGAGCTCATCGGGCGTATACTTTTGCCGCAGGGCTGTAAGCGTTTCCGTGAGCCGGGTTACTACTTTTTTATTTTTTTCCTCGTCCACCAGTTCTCCACCGGCTGAAGTGCTTTGCAGTACGGCACCGCCATTTTCAAGCACTATTTTTATTTCAGCGTTCCAGGCAAACAGGCCGTTGTGCGTGCTGGCCACCACGCCATTGGTACCCAGGTTGGTCACTTTCCATTTCAGCAGTGCAAGAGCCTCCAGTGCCAAAACAAAAAGATGTTCATAAGGCAGTTCATTAAGCGGGTAAAATTCGCGGTAGAGCGGTGCTGAGCTTGTTGCCATGGCCTGTAAATCATTTCAAAGTACAAAATGTGCAATCAATTATCTTACCTAACCAGTTTCTAGTCATAATATAGTAACGTATATGCCATTTTTGCTGGCTATTTGATTTTTTTCGGCCATATTGGCTGATCATTATCGCCCAAAAAGAACTTTCCCACCCTTTATGCAGAAACCTTTACTTTTGTGCCGAACAATCTACTATTATGCAATTCCTTGATTTTGAAAAACCTCTCGAAGACCTGTACAGTCAGATAGCTAAGCTAAAAGAACTATCGGTTAAAAATCAGGTTGATGTGAGCAGCAGTATAAGGGAAATGGAATCGGCTATTGAAAAGTCACGGGCTCAGATATATGGTAACCTTACTGCCTGGCAGCGGGTACAGGTGAGCCGCCACCCTGAAAGGCCCTACACACTATATTATGTAGACAAGATATTCACCAATTTTACCGAGCTTTTCGGTGACAGGCAGGTGAAGGACGACAAGGCTATGGTGGCCGGTATGGCAGAGCTGAATGGCATGCCCGTAATGGTGATGGGCCAGCAGAAAGGCACCAACACCAAGATGCGGCAGATGCGCAACTTCGGCATGGCTAACCCTGAAGGATACCGCAAGGCACTGAGGTTGATGAAGATGGCTGAAAAATTCAACAGACCCATTATTACTTTTATTGATACCCCCGGCGCGTTTCCCGGCATTGAAGCCGAAGAAAGAGGACAGGCCGAAGCCATAGCACGTAACCTGTTTGAGATGGTGAACATGAAGGTGCCGGTGATATGTATAATAATAGGTGAAGGCGCATCAGGCGGGGCGCTGGGTATAGGCGTGGGTGACAAAGTCACTATGCTTGAAAACACGTGGTATACCGTTATCTCGCCCGAGTCTTGCTCGTCAATACTTTGGCGCAGCTGGAACTTTAAAGAGAAAGCCGCGGAGCAGCTGAAACTAACATCGGTAGATATGAGTGGTTTCGGGCTGGTTGATGATGTTATACCGGAGCCGCTTGGCGGAGCTCATGCCGACCCTGCGCTGATGGCTGAAACATTAAAAACGTACCTGACCGAATCTCTTGAGGAACTGCTGGCGATAGACCCTGAGACGCGCATCAACAACAGAATAGAGAAATTTTCAAAAATGGGCTTTTATGATGAGGTAGTTCCTGACACGGTGCAGTAAAGAACTATAGAACAAAAAACACCTTTGGAAATTCCCACTTGTAATGACTTTTAATATAAAGGAATATGTCAAAGCGGCTTAAAGGAACGGGCGTAGCGTTGGTTACCCCCTTCCATATGGATGGAAGTATAGATTTTGCTTCACTTGAAAACCTGGTGAACAATACTATCAGAAACGGGGTTGACTTTCTTGTAGCATTGGGCACCACGGCGGAAACACCGGTGCTGAGCACCAATGAAAAAAGACAAGTGCTGGAGGCTGTACTTCACTATTGCGATGAAAGAATACCTGTTGTGGCCGGCATAGGCGGCAATAACACGGCCGAGGTGATAGAACAGCTTAATGATTTTGATCTTCGAAAGGTGATTGCTATATTAAGCGTTGCGCCATATTACAATAAACCCACTCAGGAAGGCATGTTCAGGCATTTCCATGCAATAGCTGAAGCTACCAAAAAAAATATAATACTTTACAATGTTCCGGGCCGCACGGGCAGCAATCTGTTGCCGGCTACCGTAGTGCGCCTGGCACAGGAATGCAGTAATATAATGGGTATCAAAGAGGCATCAGGCAATATGGTTCAGTGCATGGAGCTGATACAGCTGTTACCTCCTGGCTTCAAGGTGTTTTCGGGCGATGATAATCTGGCCCTGGCACACATAGCCATAGGCATGGAAGGGGTAATATCAGTAGCCGCTAATTGCTTCGCCAAAGACTTTACCGAGATGGTAAACCTGGCTATAATCAACAAAACAGACAAGGCCCGGAAAATACACTACAAGCTCCTGACCGGTATAGATCTGCTTTTTGCTGAGGGCAACCCCGCAGGCGTGAAAGCTGTGCTGAGTATGCAGGGGATATGCCAGAACGCATTCAGGCTGCCCATAGTGCCGGTAAGCGATGGCACAGCAACTAAAATAGCTGAGTTTCTACAGACGATTCAAGGACCAGGTATAAATATATAATATTGATAAAGGGAGTTAAGCATATCATTTTTGACCTCGGCGGGGTGTTGCTCAATATTGACTACGGGCTTACTGAAAAAGCTTTTACCGACGCAGGTATTACCAATTTCAAAGAAATGTATTCCCAGCTGGCTCAAACCCCACTGTTTGACGAACTGGAAACCGGCAAGACAGACAGCACGGAATTTATAAAGGCCATACAGGCGATAGCTGGAGCCAGCCTTACTGAAGGGCAAATAATAAAGGCCTGGAACGCCATGTTGCTTGACTTCCCCGTTCGGCGCCTGCAGCTGCTACAGCAGCTGCGCATGTATCATGATCTTGTGCTGCTGAGCAACACTAATGAGATACATGAGGCCGAATTTAATAACATACTCATGCGCAGCCATGGTATACCTACCATAGGTGTGTTTTTTGACAAGGTCTATTTTTCACACCGCGTGGGCCTCCGCAAGCCAGGCAGGGAAATATTTGAACGTATACTTGAAGAAAACGGTTTTAAACCGGAACACACCCTCTTTATTGACGACAGCCCCCAGCATATAGCCACCGCCGCCGTTCTGGGCATTCCGACCATTTACCTTGAAAAGGGCTTGACCATTGGAGAGCATGTTTTTAAGCCGATGGGCATGTAGTATAAATAGGTAACACGGGACGCCTTTCTACGAAGTAGGCAGTCCGTAAGTGAATTGTATGTACCTGTAACACATTCCTGGTAAACATTTCAGGAGACCCCTCCTTAGTGCGCCCTACCTATCCACAACTCAGGATTAAATTTTTGTGTTTGCCCCTTGGCGCCTGATTTCCATATCTGGAACTTGATGGTCGGTTCGCCCTCATCATTTGTGGCTACCGTGCCGATGGACTGTAATGTATTTACATGTTGGCCCCTGCTTACTGATGTGGTTTCCAGGTTGTTGTACACCGTAAAGTAGTTGCCATGCTGTATGATTACTATCTTACTCCCTTCATCGCCTATCACACTGCTCACATTGCCTTCATATACTGCCCTTGCGGTAGCATTGGCATTCGTGCGGATATCAATGCCGGGGTTGTCTATAATAACGTATTTAGCCAGCGGGTGCTGGTGCTGCCCGAAATGATCTGAAATAGTCCCTTGTGCTACAGGCCAGTACAACTTACCTTTATTTCCTTCAAAACTGTTAGCTACGGCAACGTCCGTCGGGGTAAGCATTAGCGGCGGCCCATCAACTCTAGGTTTGGTACGTGCAGGCGTTGGTGGTGGGTTATTGCCGGCTGTGGTATGCTCGGTTTTCGCCGGCCCCGTGGTGGCATTATTAGGTTTGGTTGCATTATTGGCGGCAGCGGTGGCAGCAGCCTTTGCAGCTGCGGCAGCGGCTTCTGCGGCGGCTTTTTTAGCGGCGGCCTCCATTTCGCGTTTTATTACATCCTCAATAAATTTATTCACCCTGGCAGCTGCTTTGCGGTTTTTTTCCGCCTGTTTCACCAGTTCCGCCTCACGGCCTTTCAGGTCCTGTATTACATTATTGGTTTCCTTTACATCGCCCAGTAAGGCTACACTCTGCTGCTTTTGCGAATTGAGCAACTGGTCTTTTTCCTCCTTCTCCTTATTCAGGTCACCTATCTTATTTTGTATTTTGCCTTGTGTTTCCTTTATCTGGTCTACCTGTTGCTTCCTGAAATCCCTGAATTTTTTCAGGTATTTCATCCTCCGTACCGCGTCATTAAAGTCGGCCGATGAAAACAGGAAAGCCACCATATCATAAGAACTGCGGGTTTGGTAGGCGTAGCGTATTGACTGGGCATAACGAATTTTCAACATCTCCAGCTTCTGTTTCAGCGTTACTATTTCTTTTGATGAAGAAACTATTGTATTATCAATACCGCTTATTTCCTGGTTTATGTTCCCAATCAGCGTCTGCCTTTGCGACAGCTTGTATTGCAGCGCTTTAAGCTGGCTTATGGTGGCGTTTTTATTTTTCTTTATTTCAGCCAGCTGGTTTTCTGTTTCTGTTATTGCATCCTGCAGTTGTTTTCTTTTTACTTCAAGCTCAGCCTTTGTAGGCGGCACATAGTTATTGTTATACTTCACCTGTTGCTCCTGGCCAAAGGAAACGAGCGTAACCATGAAGCAAATAATAAAAAAAGACTGACGCATAAGCGAAGAAATATTAAGGGATGCCTGACAAATATAGCCATTTATAAGACCTTTTAGAAAAACCGGCGCCGGTTTTTGAATAATTTTACCAGTTTGCGCAGCAAAAATGTATTAATCATGTTTTATTGTAAAACTTTGTTTTCTTTTGCCGGATAATAGAAAGTTTATGTTATACTCAATGACCGGCTTTGGCAGGGCTGATGCAACAATTGACCGCCGGCAGGTGGTGGTGGAAATAAAAGCGCTGAACGGCAAGCAGTTTGAAATGGCAACCAAGCTACCTCCGATACTGCGTAATTATGAATTTGACATACGTAGTATCCTCAATAATACCCTCATGAGGGGCACCATTGACCTTACGGTAAATATAAAGCAGGAAGGCGCTTCCAAGCCTATGGTGGTCAATACTGATCTTGCGCTGTTTTATTACCAGGGCATGAAGCAGATATCACAACAAATAGGGCTGCCACAGGATAATATTATCTCTACGCTCATGCGCATGCCGGAGGTTGTAGCCCCAGATCAGGACGCTCTCTCTGCTGAAGACTGGGAAAAAGTAAGAGAAGTGGTTGTGCGTGCTGCCAATGACCTTATGGAGCACCGCAGGCATGAAGGTGAAGTGCTGTACAAAGACATTCACTCCCGTGTGGCTAATATTGAAGCACTGCTGGCAAAAGTAGTGCCGCTGGAAGCAGAGCGTACCGAACGGGTAAGAGCCCGCCTGAACCAATGGCTGGAAGACATAGTAGGCAAACAAAAAATAGATGAAAACCGGCTGGAACAGGAGATGATATACTACCTGGAGCGCATGGATTTTTCTGAAGAGAAAACCCGCCTTACCCAGCATTGCCAGTATTTCCACGATACCGTTGATAATAAAGATGTGGCAATAGGCCGAAAGCTTAACTTCATCATACAGGAAATGGGCCGGGAGATAAACACACTGGGCGCGAAAGCCAACCACGCAGAAATACAGCAGATCGTTATTAACATGAAAGACGAACTGGAAAAAGCTAAAGAACAAATTTTAAATATATTATAACCAGTTAAAAACTCCGCAACAGGATACAGGGCGAAAGTGCCTTGTATCCTGTTTGTATAATAACCGGGTCAGGGGGTGGGGGTGGAGTTGGCTGCCATGCAACTACACAGACCAACAGCTGCACCTGCCTGAGTTTAAACCTGCGCCAAAGTACAAAAATGTGTAACTTCACAACTTATAACCATATCTTTCTTGAAGAACATTAAGCCCTACCTTTTACTTGGCTGTAGTTTATTTTTCGCTGCATTTTCTAATGCCCAAAGTGGCTGCACTGACCCAGCCGCCACCAACTATAATGCATCGGCTACTACTAACGATGGTTCCTGCGTTTACCCGGTAACACACAATACACCTGTTTACAGATGTGATCTTAACAGTAGTTGTAAGGAATCGTCTGCTTTGGTATGGACCGATAATAAATTATGGACGATTAACGACAGCGGGAACCCCGCCAACCTGTACAGCGTTGACACTAATACCGGCACTGTTTTGCAAAAAGTAGTTATTGACAACTACGCTAACAACGACTGGGAAGCCCTCGCAGCTGACAGCGCGTTTATATATATAGGTGACCATGGTAATAACAACGGTAACAGAACGAACCTGAAAATACTAAAGATAGCGAAGGCCGACATTGGAAGTGCGACTGTTGTACATGTAAACGCGCAGGCTATTTTTTTCTCTTACGCTGACCAAACTAGTTTAAGCTCCAGCAGCACCAACAATTTTGACTGCGAAGCTATGCTCTCGCTGAAAGATTCGTTATACCTTTTTACAAAGGACCGCGGCGACTTGAAAACACGGGTGTACAAATTGCCAAAAGTACCGGGCACTTATTCCGCGGCGCCCTATACTACTTACAATGTGAGTGGCCTTATCACCGATGCAAGCTACAGCAGCACAACGGGCGAGGTATTGCTGGCCGGCTATCAGCCCGGTGCCGTTAATTCTTTTCTTTGGTTTTTGAACGACTACAAGGGTGTCGATTTCTTTTCAGGCAACAAGCGCAGAATTGAAATTGGCGATGGCGGAGACTGGCAGACCGAAGGCATAACCTATATTTCACCTTACAGGTACTTCATTTCTAACGAATCTTCAGGGCCCCATACCCAGGCATTGTTTACAGGTGCCAGGCCATTGGTGCCCGCGGCTATAGAGGAGTACGGCAATAAAACAGCGTTAGCCACTTACCCCAGCCCGGTAACCGATGTGCTGCATATTGACAACGCAACTGCCGGAATGTCTTATACCATCCGTAATGCCATAGGCCAGGCAATAGTCTCCGGCGCGCTTGCCCAAAAAGATAATACAGTGAATACCGCTGACCTGCAGCCCGGCATTTACCTGGCAGTGATCACCGCCGTTGATGGCGGAAAAACAACTATTAGGTTTGTGAAGTGGTAATACTTTGCATTGCCGTTATTTTCAGGAGCAGAGGCAAGTTGTTTTTATGCTGATGCAGGCTCTTTTTCAATTAACAATAGCTGTTGTTATACTCACCACAGTTACCATTCAGTATAGCACCCCCAATCCCGATTGCACTTTACCGGCTTCTATAACACCAGCGGCATAAAGGGCAGTGCGCAGTGGGAATATCAGTTACTATAACCGGGATGTAAAAAATCTACAGTATAAATAGAAAAAATCGTTTCCAGACAGTTGATCTGAAAACGATTCTAGCTATATATATGATGTTGTTACGGCAGATAGAATGGTGTAACTAGGGTCTGCTGAAAAAGTCAGCTATCAGTCATGTTTAAAATTGGCATAAATTAAGTTCATTATTTCTATGAGCAATTGGGCGGTTTATGTTTAATAAAGTTTTCAATTTTAGGAAAAATGATACTTGCCCGGCCAGTTTGACCAGGTTCAGTACCATTATTATGGAGGCGATCCACGACTCACTCGTTTGGCTCAGCCTTGCTTTTATCCGGTTCATGCCATATCCCGTCTTA
>JACMPD010000292.1 GCA_014377675.1 Taibaiella sp. | reverse complement strand
TGAAATACCACAGATGCTGAATGTGATAAAGGGCGACATGAGTATTGTGGGGCCCCGCCCGCTGCTTGAAGAGTACCTGCCGCTCTATAATGAAGCACAACGCCGCAGGCATGATGTGAAGCCCGGCATTACGGGCTGGGCCCAGGTTAACGGCCGCAACGCTATAAGCTGGACACAAAAGTTTGAGTATGATACCTGGTATGTTGGTCATATTAGTTTTCTACTTGATTTCAGGATTCTTTTGCTTACCGTGAAGAAAGTGGTGAAGCCTGAGGGCATCAGTTCGGCCACATCAGCCACTATGGAGAAGTTTAGAGGAACGCCATAATTATAGTATGTTTACAAAATAATTCATCAACATCTTATCTTATAAACAGACCCGGTTAACCTGTAGTATTTATATGAGTGATATTGTTAAAAAAGAAAGGTTCCACTTTTTAGATGGCTTAAGAGGTATTGCTTCATTGATGATTGTTTTTCATCATTCATGCACCGCCGCCATAGGGGCCGTTATAGATCATTTTAAAATACCGATGGGCGGAGAGTTTTTCCGGCAGTTTACGCAGTCCGGGGTTGACTTGTTTTTCGTACTGAGCGGGGTGGTGCTGCTGCGCCCGTACCTGAGGGGGAAAAGAAAGCTGGAGGCCGGCGATTACTTTTACCGCCGGCTCAAACGTATTTACCCTCCTTATTTCTTTGCGCTGCTTTTTGGGGCGGCGGTGATATGGTTTATGAATACCTACCCAACATGGTATAATATAAGGGGTATGCACCAGGAATTCTCTTTGCGGGAAACACTGAACGAAGCATTTATATTTAGTTTTGAAGGTAAGTACTACAACCTGGCATGGTGGAGTCTGCAAATTGAAATACTATTTTATATATTGGTTCCTGCTATTATATTTATATTTCCAAAGCCTGAAAAGCTCAGTGCGGCCCGCATGATAACCATGACGATACTTACCTACTGCACAGGTTATGCATTGCAACATCTCAGTACGCATTATTGGTGGCAGTTATATTCTTATACCTATGATGTTGCTTCGTTCGGGCGTTTCCTGGAGTATCCGGTATGTTTTCTTATGGGTATATTCTTAGCATCAAAAGATTTTGACGTTAAGACTGGTTACCGGGCAATAGGGGCGGGGCTTGTGTTAGTAGTGGCCGGGCTGGCTTTAACTACCTATGTAAAAGCTAATTATGCACATACGTTCATTTCCATGTTGCATTCAGGGTATGGTATTTTTTACGCTGGAGTTATTACGCTCACATTTAAACTGCAGACATTTAAAAAATTTCTCAGTAAGCCGGTGATGATATGGTTTGGGGAGCGTTCTTATTCTATTTTCCTGGTGCACTTTTCAGTTTTCTACTTAACTGATAACCTAGTCTCCCGCTTTACCGGTGATAGAACCGCCATGTACGGCATTCTTACCCGGGCTGTGGGCATACCCCTTGCGCTGTTTCTGGCTATGCTTCTGTTCCACTTTGTAGAGCGGAGGCAGGCCAAGGGACTGGTAACAGAACATGCATTTTGGCCCTGGCAGGTAGGTAAAATGAAATTTGAATAGTGGTAAATATTAATAATAACCGGTGAGCGGAAGTCTTTATTCCTTGCTTATTCTTATTTCTTTTATTACGTAGGTGTTATCTTTCTGCCTCATTAAAATGTAAATGTTGAATCTGCCATTGGGGCTGCTGAAAGCGGAGATGGTAAAGGTGGTATTGCTGCTGGGTGAGCCGCTGTCCATCACTTTAAAATCGCGGGGCGGGTTTTTGTCAAAAAAGTCATGCAGTACAAGCTCGGCCTGGTTGCGGCTGTAGTTGCTGGTGCTGTTATTGATATTAATTGGGACAAAGTTATCAAAATACCTGCTGATATCAGTTACCCTGTTGCTTCTTACCGCATTCACTACTTCATCCATCGGCGCGCGGTAACCCTGTGCATGCGCCGTTGACATCATTACCAAACTAAAAATAACTAATACAATTCTACTCAAAAATTTGCTCATCTCAACTTTCTCTTTTGCTATCACATAAGTATAGTAACAAAAAACAAGCCAAATATACATCATTGTGAAGGAATATGGGTTTTTGGTGTTTGAGGCGGAGCAGAAGGGGAACGGGAGAGAGTGTACAGGTAGGGGAGAAATCATTATCTTTGGATATAATTTGTGCCATGGGACTGATATACGCTGATATAGAACTGACTAACTCTGATGACCTTGCATTGGCCAGGCGGCACGTAATAGGCGAAGAGGAGGTGAGGCGCATGCCGCTAAATATACTTGTAGACACAGGCGCACTTTTACTGGCCATTAATGAATCGATACAGGAGCAGATGCAATTTACTGTGCTGGAGCGAAAGAAGGCGCAACTTGCAGACGGGCGCATACTGGAATGCGACGTAGTGGGGCCAATAGAGGTAAGATTTAAGAACCGTCGCTCCATTACCAGCGCTATGGTATTGCCCGGCGATTGTGAGCCGTTACTGGGCGCTATACCACTTGAAGATATGGATGTATTGATTCACCCGCAGCGGCAGGAGTTAATTGTAAATCCTGACCACCCTTATTATGCGCAGTTAAAAATGAAGTGAGGGGAATATTTTTCAATTAGAGAAAACGCTATTGAGGTGTAGTTGTTATCAATCAGAGCAATCCCATTTACCTCTGAGGTCTTTTGAATTCATGGAAGATGCGCTAAAAATTTCATTCATTTCCGCATTGTTCACTTCGCCCTTTCCTTTGAGTATCGTAACGCCATTTATGATAAAGATTTCTTTTCGTTCCGCTGTTTTTTTTGGGCCTGGATATTACGAAGTCAAAATACTTTGCCAGTCCTTTCAGCACCTCAAGTGTTTTTGGATTGTTATATCTTATTGTTACTTCCTGCACAATACGCTTTTTTACAAAGATATGAAGTTTTTTCATTGCTATCCCGGCAACTGCAGTGATGAAATTTTTGATTTGAATTTCCAACTTCAGTAATATTCTATTATCCGCTCCTGGTGGCCGTTTAGTACTTTTTTGTGCGCGGCTGAAAGTTTCGCAAAGTGAAATTATAAAATGGTCTCAACATTCTGGTAAAGATTGGGTTTCAATTGAACGATTAGGAATAAAATAGTTAATTTTGTAGCAAATAAAGTGGGGATAAATATGGAAAAAATAAAATTCATTGATCTCTTTTGCGGTATTGGTGGCTTTCGAGTAGCCATGGATGAATCATGTCATGAAAACATGATTATTCCTGAATGCGTTTTCTCATCTGATATTGATAAGTTTTGTCAGGATAGTTACGAAATGAATTTTGGACACCGGCCCACCGGGGATATAACAAAGGTTGATCCCCGTTCAATCCCTGAGCATGACATATTA
>JACMPD010000291.1 GCA_014377675.1 Taibaiella sp. | reverse complement strand
TAATGCCGGTCGTGAAATCAGCGGGGAATATGCCTGTAGGGCCTGAAAGCTGTACCTTAAAGGGGCCGGTAAAGGGACCCGAAAAGGTGAAAGCTACACTAAAGGCGGACGCTGTATTGCTACAGTAAGGGCCGAAAGCAGTTGTTGCAGTTGTAATAGCAGGGGCGGCGGGTATTACCTCACCGCTGCTTAACTGGGCGGCCAGGTATAAATTTCCGGAAGTGTCGCTAAACCTTATCTGTGCCAGTTGTGTTGCCGTTAAGCCTGTTGCATTGGTACCAATGTATAACCTGCCTTTTGTGCCGGCAGTACCGTTGTAAACGCCTGTCCAATTCCGGATAGTGAGTATTTTTCCTGTGTTCCAGGTTATAGTGCTGCTTGCACTGAATCTGAGGCTGTGGAGCGTATCGGTACTGAAGTCAATTACTGAGTTATCAGATAATGCGAGCGTGCCCAGTGTGAAGGTAAATGTGCGGCTGATCCCATCGGTGCTTAATGTGCCTCCGTCAAGTGTGTCAGGAGATGTGTTTGTCGCCCCGGTAGAGTGTGACGGATTCAATTGAAGCACGCCTCCTATTATTTTTAACCCTCCTGAAAATGAACTATTTGGGCTGGTCAGCGTTAAAGTACCTGTGCCGTTTTTAACTACTGAGCCTGTGCCAGTAATAATACTGTAAAGAGATGAAGAGACACCTCCGAAAGTTGTATTTGAGTTTTGATTGATAATAAGCCTGGTTCCATTAAGTATAATAGTGTTGTTTGCAGTAGTGGATGTAAAACTGCTGGTGAGCGCACTTATATTTTGTGTTGCGTTATTGAAAACAACAGATGGGTTTTGTGCCGACTGAGCCATATCCAAAATGCCGTTGCTTAAAGACGAGCCCGAATTAACCGTTATTTTTCCATTTGTTATTTTTGTACCACCGGTCCATGTGTTGGCTGTCCCGGCTATGACAAGATGAGCAGAACCGAACTTAACTAACCGGCCGCTCCCCGAAATATTACCATTTAGCGACAGTTGCGTTGTTGCCCCTCCCAGTGCTGATATACCTGCATCACCGGGTAACTCAATACCGCCCGTCCATGTATAGGAACTTCCATTCGCATTAACCATAGCGCCCTTGCCTGTGGTTGTGTAATTATTGCCGAACCCTAGTATGCTCAATGTAATATTATCAGTCGTGTAGGTACTGCCAGTAGTGGCTGCAAGGTAGAGCTGGCTGTTAGGGTTTATGGTTATATCGTTGCCCGTTGTGTTACTGATAGCCCTTCCTGCATTTAGTTCCAGTATTCCGCTTTCAGTACCGTCAGTCTCGCCAATAGTTACTCCTCCTGTGAAATTGTTAGTAGTGCCAAATTTCAAAATACCACCATTTAAACCTGTGGATGAATCGGCGTTCCAGGTGCCCCCACCCAATAATGTAATACCCCCGGTACCGGACACAGTGGAAATAATATTTATTGTATTTCCGACAGCTGCTGTTGTACCAGGCCCTGTCAGGATATATTTATGTGTTGCACCTGTGTTTAGCTCAAGAGTGCTGCCACCGCTGCCTTGGGTATTTTGAATGGTAAGCCGGCCATTATTTGAATAGTTTGCCAGGATCACATTCGCAACGGAAGAAATTGTATCTCCGTTTAAGGTGAGCACACCCGGGGTAGTGGGGGAGCTATTGCCTATAAGCAGGTTATTGGTTCTTGAAGTACTAACATATATAGCGGCCGCCTGCACTAATCCTGAGGCCGTATCCATATTAATTCCTACACCGGTTGTAGAAGAAGTGGGATTATTGTTAAACTGGGCAACCTGAGTAGGGGAAGGAATTGCCCCACCTGTCCAATTGCTGGCGGTAAGCCAAGCAGTGCCGGTGGGGCTTATCCAGATTACCTGAGCTGAAACCGACTGCTGAAAGAAAAACAATGATAAAACACTTGTAAATAAAATCTGCAGCACAATATTCCTGAAGTAGTTATTAATCATTTCGTATAATAATTTGGTTATTAAAAAGCTATACTCCAAACAGTTACAAATCAAAACAAATGAAATGCAGTTTGGATACATTAAAATAGATTCAAAGATAAGAAATTTCCTTCAAAGCGGGATTAAACGCTGTTTTATTAACTTATTGGGGTGCTTTAATAATCGGTTTCAGGTTTTTTTAGAGCGCTGTTCTAGTATTTTTCAAAGGATGAAAAATCAAGGTGGCACAGTTTTGATTAGTATTTGAGCAGGAAACTTAAAATCAAAACTATGAAAACGAAAATATTCACAACGATCATCGCACTTGGAGCATTAGTGACTTTTGGCTCATGTAAGAAAAATTACACCTGTACCTGTACCACAGTAGTTGGTACTGGCTCTGCTTCTCCCACACACAATATAGATAATGCTACCTATACTGATGCTAAGAATACCTGTAACAACTATGAAACAGAGGCAAACAGAACATTGCCAGGAAGTACTACTTGCAGGCTTTAAAACTATAGTTGGCCGTAATTTGGATGGACTACTAAAATTTATTGCATGAAAAATGAAATGAAGCGGCAATGAATATTTAAATATACCTTTGCTACCGCTTATAAATAAGCCCATCCTTTGACAAATAGTCTCAATAAAGCTACGCTTTCAGGCCTGATAATAGCACTGGGTATAATTTACGGTGATATTGGTACGTCGCCCCTGTATGTAATGAACGCCATTTGCAATGGCAAAGAGATAAGTGAATTACTCATTGTAGGGGCACTTTCGTGCATTATCTGGACCCTCACATTGCAAACAACAGTAAAGTATGTGATGCTGACGCTGAAAGCGGATAATAAAGGTGAGGGAGGCATTTTCTCACTCTTCGCTTTAGTACGAAGGCACGGAAAATGGACCGTTTTCCCCGCCATGATAGGTGGCGCTGCTTTACTGGCAGATGGCATGATCACGCCGCCTATTTCTGTTACATCTGCCATCGAGGGTTTGCGAAACATACATGCGCTTCATTATATGAGCGATATGTCTATCGTTTATATAGTTATTGCTATCCTCACCGTATTGTTTTTCTTTCAGCAGTTTGGGACGTCAACTATCGGCAGAGCTTTTGGTAATATTATGTTCGTGTGGTTTATTATGCTTGCCGCATTGGGGCTTTTCAAACTGTACAATGTTAACGACTGGCGTATATTCAGGGCGTTAAATCCCTATTATGCCATGAAGATATTAACGGTGTATCCGAAAGGTTTTTGGATTTTAGGAGCAGTATTTTTATGTACTACAGGAGCTGAGGCATTGTATTCTGATCTTGGGCATTGCGGCAGGGCAAATATAAGAGTATCCTGGGCATTTGTAAAAACATGCCTCATACTCAACTACCTTGGGCAGGGAGCCTATCTGCTGAGCTTAAAGAGAGCGGAGATATGGGATTCAGCCCATAGTAATCCTTTCTACGCCATGATGCCCCACTGGTTTGTAATCCCCGGCATCATAATAGCGACTGTAGCGGCCATTATAGCTAGCCAAGCGTTGATATCAGGGTCATTTACTTTGATTAGCGAAGCCATAAAACTCAATTTGTGGCCTAAAATGAAGATAAATTTTCCAACGGTTGAGCGTGGTCAGTTATTTATCCCAGGCATTAACTTCCTACTTTTTGTTGGTTGCACGGCCATTACTCTTTACTTCCAGCGTTCGTCAAAAATGGAGGCTGCTTACGGATTGTCCATTACTATCTGTATGATTATGACGTCATGCCTGTTCTCTTACTATATGTTTGTGAAGAGGGTACCTATTATATGGATAGTCAGTTACCTTATTGTGTATTTAACAATTGAATTTGCATTCCTTTGGGCAAACCTTGTTGAAAAGTTCGTAGAGGGTGGGGTGGTTACTATCATTGTAGCCGGCGGCTTATTCATGGCAATGTTAATTTGGTTTAAGGCTCGCAAAATTAAGAACAGGTATGTTGAGTTCGTGCGGCTTGAAAATTATGTACCCATTATTCAGGAACTAAGTAATGATGCAACTATAAACAAGTACGCCACTCATCTGGTTTACCTTACCAGTGCGAACAACCCGAAAGAAATAGAGCATAAAATAATATATTCAATCTTATACCGTAAACCTAAAAGAGCGGATATATATTGGTTTGTTCATGTTGATGTTTTGGATGACCCTTACACCATGGAGTATGCCGTACAAACCATAGTTCCAAATGAAATTATCCGGATAGAGTTCAGGCTTGGGTTCAGGATCGAGCATAGAATACAGCATATGTTCAGGAAGGTGGTGGAGGAAATGGTGCAGAATAAAGAGGTAAATGTGGTGAGCCGGTACGAGTCATTAAGTAAGAATAATGTAATGGGCGACCTGCGTTTCATAGTTATGGAAAAATTCCTTTCTCGTGACAATGCATTGCCGCTGTGGGAACGCCTGTTAATGCGAGGTTACTTTATTCTTAAAAAATTCAGTCTTTCAGAGGAAAGAGGGTTTGGTCTCGATCCGTCAGACGTTACACTTGAGAAATATCCGTTGATTGTATCTGCCATGTCTGACTATCATCTGAAACGAATTGAAGAGTGAATACATTGAATATGACCATTAATCAATTTCGCTTTGTTGCAGTTATTGGTTGTTTGGGCTTCGGAATCGTGTCCTTTACCTGCTTTGCTCAGCGGTATGACACCATTTCGCAATTTGAGATACCTATCGAATTAGATAGTGTTGTAGTGAAAACTGGCTTTGATCCTTCTGCTTTTATAAGGAGGGTGAAAAATGACACTACATTTTATAAGGCGTTTAAGAGCATGCATCTTGTGCCTTTTACATCAGAAAACAGATTTACGGCACTTACAAAGGGCGGTGGTGTTACCGGAACTCTGCATACAATAGTGAAGCAGTCTATTACACAACCTAAAAAATGCAGGATAACAAATACAACACTACAGCAGTCCACCGGCGATTTTTTTAAACGGAACGGAGCATTCAGGTATTACACAGCGGAATTATTTTATAACTTATTCTTTTCCTCTATCCCGGTGTGCAACGAGCACGATATAGTGGCGGGTTCTATAGTAAAACCAGCCGGTGGAAGGATGGAGCAAAGCAAGTTCGAATTGAAACAGCTGATATTTAACCCGGGTTCTAAAGTTCAGGGCATTCCTTTAATGGGAGATAAAGCTTCAATATTTGACGAAGATGAAGTTCCGAAATATACATTTAAGATAAGAGATGAAATGTTTGATAGTGTAGAGTGTATAGTTTTCAGTATAGCTCCAAAACCACAATACAAAAACAAGGTGGTCTATAATGAACTAACCACCTGGTTCAGGAGAACGGATTATAGTATTTTGGCGAGGAATTACTCGTTATCATACAGCAACATATTGTATAGCTTTGACGTGAATATGAAAGTGCGCACAGCTGAAATAAGTAATAAGCTATATCCGACTTCAATAAAATATTCAGGTTTCTGGCATGTGATTACCAAAAAACCGGAATATATGAATGTTGAAGTAAATATAATTTATTGAGTGTTTATTTTTGTGGCGCCGGTGCGGCTTTTGGCATTTTCATTGCCTGATACACCTGTGCAAGAATGTCTTTAGAATAGTGTTCGGCGGGCAAGAGTTTTTCGGCGGTTTTGAGATTTTGAATGCTCAGGTTATATTCTCCCTTATTTGCATAAGCAACCCCCAGTCCGCAGTAGGCATTATAGTCCAGCACGGAAGAAAAATGATATGACAGGGCTTTATTGGCAAATGATATAGCATCTTCATTTTCATTAATTGATCCCTTTACAACCGAATAATAGGCAAGGAGAGCTGGGTTGTCGTCGTGCATATTTTTTATATGTAGCTTATATAGCGAGTCAGCTAATTGATGCTTTGCGGCTTTCAGAGCGTCCAGCGCCAGGTAATCTAATCGGGCAGTGTCTTTTAAGACGACAGTAATAGGTATGTCATCAATCTTTACCGAATATATGGTAGGGCCTGGCGGGAAGTAATTTTCGAGATAGTCAGGTTTAATAAACAAGCTGCTGTAAAGACCATATGTCCAATACAGGGAGTTGCGGCCGGTAAGTCCTGATTTAATAAATTTCACTTTAGAGCCCGGATAGTGGGTCTTCACATAATTTGCAGCCACAGTTTCAGCGTTTGACCCAATAATTATTGTATCTTTTGTATGGTCTAAATGTTCATGTTTAATGAGCCAGTCAGCAGCTCTCACTGTTGTGATCTGCCAATAGTCATTATCGTACGTATAAAAGGTATTTTTAAAGCCGCCGGCAATCTCATTAAAATATGTGTATTCATAAGGGTGATTGTTAAATGACCAAATAACCGGTTTTGCAATGCCCAGTGCGCAAATTGCCAGCACAGCAATAATTAAAGAGGGCTTTTTCAGTTTATTTACCAGTCCGTTAAGGCCGTATGCAGCAAAAATGACAATGCCCGGGTAGATAAAGAGCAAGTGTCGCCAGCCGTTATAAAGATTAATTTTGTTTATAATAGTATACGCCACCGGGAGGAATGATGCAACTAATATTATTCCGCCCAGTTGCCAGCTTGCTTTTTTTATTTTTGAAAAGTAAAGTATGACCCCCACTATGAATAAAGCAAGTATCAGCATCGGCGTGGTCAATAACATGAGTTTGGGAATGTAATTGGCAGGCAAGTCTTTTGAGCTGAGTGTTACACCTTCAAAATTTACAGGTATTTTTATAGGAAACTTTTTCGCTATATCCAAGCCTTCCTGTACGTGTTTCAACGGGTTCATGAGCATGTAAGGCCACGATATTAATATTATAGCTGCGGCTCCGCCGAAGGCAACCCCGGTTTTTACTAGAAAATCAGTAATGTTGTTCTTGAGCCCGGCTATCAGGTTGTCTCTGTTTAACATTGCAATAAGGATAAACAGGACAAAATAGGCCGCCAGTAAAAATCCTCCCAGCCTTATACTGTTGGTAAATGCAAATGATAGCATTAGTCCAATGGTGGTTTTCCAGGATGGCGTTGGTAGTGTATCTATAAATTTAATAATAAAATACAAACATGCGATATATCCAGCACAGAAAGGTACATCTTTGGTATTGAACAGGAAATGACCCTCGAATGATGGCGAAAAATATAATAGCCAGATAGTAGCGTTCGCAGTAAGCCAACCGCCAAATCGCTTTGCAATTAACCCACTGAACAATATAGCTATGATGCCGAAGAGCTGATTATAGATGTGCCTTACATTGTACTCGTTTTTTTTATCTATGTTACCGGTCAGTTTATTTGTTCCCACGGCAATATATTCAAATGCATTGCCATAATATCTGAGTAAGGTATCAGCCGGAAAGCCGGTATCATTACGAAGATACCCGGTGTCCTTGCCACCTGACTTATAGAATACCATATTTACCATACCATTTTTATTCATATCCATCTCATCCTGATGATAACCTACATCGAAACCGGTAAACCAGGTAAGCAGTAGCATGAATATCAATGAAAAAAAGAAGATTTTTTTCATGATGTCGGCATTGAATTCAAATGGCTTGCTTGCTTCGCCGGAAGGAGGATCCATTGCAGGTTTTGCAGGAGCTGGTTTTGATGCTTCGGCGACCGGGGGGCGTTTGTTGTCGGATTTTTTCATTACAATAACAGTGCTTTATAGTGGGAACAATTATAGCTCAATTTTTTGTAAAGTCCAATAGTATGCTAAAATTATAAATTCTTCTGCGTGGTAGTTCGATTGTCTTTCAATACGTTTTTCAGGTTCTGACCATGTTCGAAAGACCGCTATTTTCCGGATCGAATTTGTATGCGTTAAAATTAACAAATTGACTATATCAAGCCATTCCTGCTGAGATTCATTTGACATAGTGGTATCTCGGTAAAAAAACATTAACTTTATCGCAGTTATGCCGCCTGCAGCGCTGTGGGGTATTACTCTATGCACCTATTAATTACAAGTTAAATTTTATCAACAACTGCAACTACAAAGTATGAAAAAAATAATTCTACTCCTTGTCCTTTCTTGTTTTTGTTATTCCGGTTTTTCTCAGTCCACTACGGCTGCTACCTATGCACTTTCCACATTGACAAGTACCTACACTAGTGTTTCAGGCGGTACTGTTGTTGCGGCAGTAGCTGCTGATGATGCAGTGCAAACCTCCATCAATATTGGTTTTACGTTCAGGTATTGTGGCACTAATTATAACACTCTTGCAGCAAATAGTAACGGCTTTATTTCGTTGGCCAATTCCGGCACTACTGGTGGCACCTCTTACACCAATCAGGCGGCCAGCCTTGCAACCATAGGTGCGGGCGCAGGTATGCTGATGCCGTTTTGGGATGATCTTAACGGTGAGGTAGCCAGCGCAACAAGCACTTCCTGTAGTGGGGTTGAGGCAAGGTATATTACCACCGGCACCAGCCCAAACCGCGTATTTACTTTTGAGTGGTTCAATTTTGGCGCATACCGCGGTGGCGCAACTCCTACCGCCACCGGTTGTGGCTCGTTTCAGGTGAAACTTTATGAAACCACCAATGCTATTGAGTTTTGTTATAGCTCCAGTTCTTTTGCTGCTATGGGGGCCACCATCGGGATAGCTAACGGAGTCGCAGATTATAAAATATTATCGAGCAATGCGCCTTTTCCACCTTTTTCTACCAGCACGTTTACCACTTCTATTGCCACTGCACCCGCTTCTGGTATTGTTTACCGGTTTTGCCCGCAGAATATAAGGACTACAGCATCAAACGGAGGCCCGTATTGCGCAGGAACAAATGCAGTATTTACAGGGGCTACTACAGGCAGCGGACTTTCGTTCGCCTGGGCCGGTCCTTCTTCTTATACTTCCAGTATAGCTAACCCAACAATTACGGCTGCGACAACGGCAGCCACCGGCACTTATACTTTTACCGCTACAATAGGTACCTGCTCGGCGAATGACACTTCATTGCTTACAATAAATCCGACACCAGTTGTTACCGGATTTGATTCTATCTGTATCGGTTCCCCTGCAACACTCACAAGTTCACTTTCCGGCGGCACATGGTGTACCAGTAATGCTGCTATAGCAAGTGTAAGTGCTACAGGCCTTGTTACTCCCCGGTCAGTAGGGACTGTAAATATATCTTACACAATGCCTACCACCTGCGCTGGTTTCAGACCAATAAGGGTAAACGCCGTACCGACGGTAAGTGCGATTACCGGAACCAACAATACCTGCCAGGGTTCATCAACCACACTTGCTGACGCCACAGCCGGTGGTGTATGGAGCAGCGGCAATGCCTCCATCGCATCGGTAAACAGCACCGGCACTGTTTTTGGTGTATCAGCCGGGTCAACTACAATCAGCTATACGGTAACGAATAGTTCCGGATGCAGTACAAGTGCGGTGCGGGGCTACACGGTAACCATTTTCACGATTGGCCCTATTACCGGCGCGTCATCAGTATGTGTTGGGGCAACCACAACATTAGGTAATTCAACCGCCGGTGGCACCTGGAGCACAGCTAACGCTTCAATTGCATCGGTCGCTGCAGCTTCGGGCGTTGTAACGGGTGTATCCACAGGCACTACAAATATTACTTATACATTCACCAACTCCTGCGGCACTTTAGATAGTGTTACTTCCATAACTGTTGAGTCAGTCCCGGTAGTTGGCCCTGTTTCAGGAACCACTACTTTTTGCGAAGGCACAACTTCCACGTTAACTGATACCACTACAGGCGGCGTCTGGAGTACAAGTAACGCTGGTATAGCTTCGGTTGACGCTTCTGGGGTGGTGACTGGCGTAGGCGGTGGTTCAGCGGTTATTTCCTATACAGCAACCAATAGCTGCGGCCCGGTTAGCTCAACAGCGGCTGTCACCATTAACCCACTGCCTGTTGCGGGTTCCATTACGGGCATAACGAATGTTTGCCCCGGCGCCACCACAACATTAAGCGACGCCGCAGCAGGCGGCACGTGGAGCAGCAGTGACAACACTATTGCGACAGTAGATGGCGGTGGCGTAGTGACCGGTGTTGCAACGGGGGCGGTAACAATATCATATACCGTTATTAATGGTTGCGGCACAGCTGCCGCAACTGCCAGTGTTACTGTTAATTCTTTGCCGGATGCCGGTACTATTACTGGGCCAACATTCGTCTGCATCAGCACAACAATAACTATCAGCAGCACGGTAGCAGGCGGCACCTGGAGCGCAAGCGATAATACAATAGCTTCGGTTGAGGGCACAACAGGTGTGGTAACAGGTGTTGCACCCGGCAGTGCTACCATTACCTATACATTTACAAACAGCTGCGGCATTGATACCGCAACTTCAGCCGTAACAGTTGGCAACCTCCCTTCAGCAGGTACCATCACCGGGACAACGACGGTTTGCCAGGGCTCTACCACTGTGCTCGCCGATGCGGTATCAGGAGGTACCTGGTCAACAAGTGATAATACGATAGCTTCAGTAAACACATCCGGAATAGTAACAGGTGTTTCTGCCGGCACTGCCACTATCAGTTATTCGGTTATAAATACCTGCGGCACAGCAACCGCAACTGCCCCTTTAACCGTAAACCCATTGCCTTCAGCCGGTACTATCACTGGTGTTACCACAGTTTGCGAAAGCGCTTCTACCACATTGTCTGACACAGCGGGTGGTGGCACCTGGAGCAGCGGTAATGCGGCAATAGCTACAGTAGATGCTGGTGGTAACGTGACTGGTGTAGCAGGTGGCAGCGTTACAATTACTTATTCTGTTACAACCAGCTGCGGCACAGCAACGGCTACTGCCACGGTAACTGTTATTGCGTTTCCAAATGCCGGTGCTATTACCGGAACTACTACTTTTTGTTCAGGGACTACATCAATATTAAGTAATGCTGCAGCCGGTGGTACATGGGCCACCAGCAATGCCGCGGTAGCATCTGTAAATACTACAGGCACAGTAAATGGCATTGCAGCAGGCAGTGCTGTAATAAGTTATACGGTTAGTAATTTTTGTGGCGTTGCAACTGTTATAGCCCCGGTTACTATTACAACATTACCGGCGGCAGGAGCCATTTCAGGCCTTACAGGCCTTTGTATTGGTTCTTCGGCTTCATTGTCTGAAACAGCAACCGGTGGTACCTGGAGCGTAAACAACCCGTCAATCGCTACAATTAACTCGTCAGGTCTTGCTACCGGTACCGGTGCAGGTATCGCTATATTTTCCTATTCAGTTACTAACAGCTGCGGTACTACTGTTGATACAGCGTCCACAACGGTTTTGTCGGCCTCTTCAGCCGGGGTTATTACAGGTCCTTCTGCCGTTTGCGTTGGTTCTGCTGTAGTTTTGGCTAACGGTATTGCAGGCGGCACCTGGACTACGAGTAATGCAGCTGTCGCCACTATCAATCCTTCTTTCGGGTTACTACTTGGGGTGTCAGCCGGCACAGCCATCATGTCTTATACCATTATTGATGCCTGTGGCTCCACAAGCACAACATTCCCTTTCATGGTTGATGTAACTGCTAATGCCGGTATCATTACAGGTGCGGGTGCAGTATGTAGCGGCTCATCGGTTACGCTGTCAGATACCACAACCGGCGGTACCTGGAGCAGTAGCAACCCATCAGCAGCAACTGTAAATGCTGGCGGTGTCGTTACCGGACTTTCGGCAGGTACATCAGTTATCTCCTATTCTGTCACCAACAGCTGCGGCACAGTAGCTGCCACACATTCAATTGCGGTGAATATTTTCCCTAATGCGGGTGTAATAACCGGCCCGGTAAGTATTTGTGCAGGAACTCCGGTACTTTATTCTGATACTGCGGTTGGTGGCACATGGGTCAGCTCAAACGCTGCCATAGCCACTGTTGACGCAGGCGGCATGGTGACCGGAATAAGCGCCGGCGTTGTAAACATATATTATGTTGTGGTGAATGCCTGCGGCTCAACCAATGTAACTATTTCAATAACTGTGAGGTCAACACCTAATACCGGTGCCATTACAGGGCCTGGAGTACTTTGCCAGGGCGCAACCGCTACCTATGCAGATACCGCTGGTGGCGGTACAGGCGTTTGGACCAGCGGCAACACGGCGATAGCTTCTGTAGATACAGCCGGTAATGTTACCGGCATTTCTGGGGGTACTGTAACTATTTCTTATGCGCTTACAAATAGCTGCGGAACCGGCTATGCAACTCGTACCATAACTATTGACCCACTGCCAGCTACAGGGGTAGTAGGCGGAAGCGCCACAATTTGTATTGGTGCAACTACCACAATGACCGAAACGGTACCAGGCGGTGTCTGGAGCAGCAGCGATAACGCTGTAGCTACAATAGGCAGCACTGGTGTCGTAACCGGGGTAAGCGGAGGCACTGTATCTATTTCCTATACATTGACCAATTCTTGCGGGTCAGCAAGTGCTACTGCGCCGGTGACCGTAAGGCCGGCTACAAACGCGGGCACTATCAGTGGTTCAGCATCAGTATGTGTGGGTCTCACAACTACTTTCACTGACACGGCTACCGGCGGTGCCTGGACAACCAGCAATGCATCAATCGCCTCGGTTAGTGCTTCAGCCGTAGTTACCGGTGTATCGGCAGGCAGCGCTACTATAACATATACTTTGACTGACGCGTGCGGAACTGCATTCACAACCGCGCCTGTCGCTGTTGTTACCGCGGCATCACCTGGTAGTATTTCTGGTACTACCACTTTGTGCCAGGGTACCACAACTACTTTAACAGAATCTGTTTCGGGTGGTACCTGGAGCAGTGCTGATTCAACAATAGCTTCGGTTAACGCGGCGGGTGTGGTTACAGGTAATACCGGTGGCTCCGTTATCATTTCGTACAGCGTGGTAAACGCCTGCGGCATGGCAGTTGCTACCGCTTTTGTGACCGTTAATCCACTGCCTGCACCAGGCACTATTACCGGCGCTGATTCTGTGTGCCTTGGTGTTGCTGCCGTTTATACTGATACCCCTTCAGGCGGTATCTGGAACACAAGCGACGCCTCAATAGCGCTCATAGACGCTTCAGGTAATTTAAGTCCGGTTGGTACAGGCGCAGTTACTATTTTATATACACTCACTAATAGCTGCGGCACAACATTCACCACAAAAAACATTTATGTTAATGATGCGCCTTCATCCGCAGGTAGCTTGAGTGGTTTTGGAGCTGTCTGCCCCGGCGGTTCGGTTACATTATCGGCCACTATTGCCGGCGGTGCTTGGACTAGCAGTGCCGGTGCAGTAGCTACGGTCAGCCCTTCAGGCGTGGTAACAGGTGTTACTGCCGGCCTTGTAAGTATTTCTTATGCTATAACCAACAGTTGCGGCTCAGCATATGCCTTTGATACACTTAGGGTAAATGCAGGTTCAGGCTCAGGAGTTATTACAGCTGCGGCAACAAATGCATGTCCGGGTGTACCTCTTACACTTACTGATACGGTAGCAGGCGGAACATGGAGCAGCAGCAATAGTGCTATAGCAACAGTAGACACCACCGGTATCGTAACCGGCATAAGTGCAGGAGGAGTAACCATATCTTATACCGTATCTAACAGCTGCGGTACTTCAACAGCTACAGTAGGGCTTAATATATTCGCTGCGCCAGCTATTACGGCTATCGGTGGACCGGCTACAGTATGCGAAGGCACCGCCACAAACCTTACCAACACTTATTTTGGCGGCACCTGGACGAGCAGCGATTCTACGGTTGCTACTATCAATGCTTCAACCGGATTATTGACAGCAATATTGGCCGGAACTACAAATATTACATATTCTGCTACCAATGTGTTTGGCTGCAGCGCCAGTGCAACAAGCACCGAAATAGTTAGCCCGGCTCCCCGTGCGGGTACAATTACAACCGGTACCACTACATTTTGCGCCGGTACCGGCATTACACTCACTGATACTACAATTGGCGGCATATGGAGCAGCAGTAATGCGGCAGTAGCTACAGTTGACGGCTCCGGTTTTGTAACAGGCCTATCAGGCGGAAGTGTCGATATATCGTACACATTCACTAATAGCTGCGGGACTGATGTAGCAACAGCGACACTTTTGATTAATCCTCTGCCTGTGGCCAGTTCTATTTTAGGTTCAACTACCATTTGTACCGCGTTCCCGGCTACCTTATCTAATACCACTTTTGGCGGCACTTGGACAAGCAGCGATACCACAATTGCCACGATAGGCGCTTCCACCGGTATTCTTACAGGTATAGCAGCAGGGTATGTGACTATTTCTTATACAGTTTCCAATGTATATGGCTGTAGTCTTACTACTACCAGCGCTGATACCATCAATCTTTCCGCTGATGCAGGTGCAATAACTACCGCTACTACTACAACCTGTGCTGGCTACACGCTTGCATTAGGAGAAACAGTAACAGGTGGCGTATGGAGCAGCGAAGACCCAAGCATTGCAACAATTGACAGTATGGGCGTGATAACCGCCATTAGTGCAGGTACTGTAAACATATCTTACACAGTAGGCAGCTCAACAGGGTGCAACAGCTCCGCGGTTGTCGGCTTCATAATTAATCCTTCACCTGCTATGCCGTCGGCTATTATTGGTGGCACCAGCATGTGTATCGGCTCTTCTATAACATTAACTGATACAACAGCAGGCGGCGTATGGGTCAGCAGTGATCCGTCAGTGGCAAGTGTTGATGCGGCGACGGGGGTAGTTAACGGTGTAAATCCAGGTACTGCTACAATATCTTACACTATTACCAATGCATACGGCTGCAGTGCGGCAGCCACAATACCTGATACTGTAAGCTTTGTGCCTATAGTTACAGCAATAGGCGGCCCCTCAGTTGTTTGCGAAGGCGCATTGGTAACGCTGACAAATGGTTATTCAGGTGGTGTCTGGAGCAGCAGTGATACGATGATTGCTGTTATTGATCCTGTAACAGGTGACCTGGGAGGCATTTCCGCTGGTACCGTTACTATTACTTATACCATGACAACCAGTGGTGGATGTTTTACATTAATTACAACTTCCGATACAGTACTTTCATCGCCTGTGGTTACTGCTGTTACCGGTGTTACATCTGTATGTCCCGGCAATTCGGTTACTTTATCTGTTGCAACTTCCGGTGGCGTTTGGAGCAGCAGCGATACTACAGTTGCAACTGTTGATGCAACAGGAAGTGTGACTGGCATAAGTGGAGGAACAGCGACAATATCTTATACCGTCACCAATGGTTCAGGGTGCAGGACAAGCGCTCTTGCAGCATTTACGGTTAATCCTGCGCTGGCAATCAGTGCAATTGCAGGAAGCGATAATGTATGTTTTGGGTCTGTTATTTCTCTGTCTGATTCCCTTGCAGGCGGCACATGGAGCAGCAGCGATGCATCAGTAGCGCCGGTTGACCCAACCACAGGTTATGTTTTCGGCGTCTCTGTGGGTTCGGCAGTTATTACCTATATGGTTACCAGTTCATTTGGCTGTATTTCAACTGATACCTTGACAATAATAGTTAATCCTCTTCCGGTTGTTCCGGCCATTTCAGGCCCGGCAAGTGTATGTGTGGGTTCCTTTATTACGCTCATTAATGACACTACTGGCGGTTCATGGACGAGCGCGGCCAGCGGCATAGCAATGGTAGATGTAACGACTGGTGTTGTTACCGGCGTATCCACCGGAACAACAACTATATCTTATACTGTTACCACGGCATCAGGGTGCAGCACGTCAGCGGTAGCATCGGTTACAGTAAATGCAACCCCGGTACTGAGTGCAATCAGTGGTTCAGCCTCAATCTGCACAGGCAGCACTACCTTATTTACCAATGACTCTACAGGTGGCACATGGACAAGTAGTGATACATCTATAGCTACAGTAAGCGGTACTGGTACAGTTACCGCAGTTGCGGCAGGTACAGTTACTGTATCTTATAGCGTTACTAATGCATCAGGTTGCAGTACAGTTGTTACATTTAATACAACAATTAGCACATTGCCTTCAGCAGGCGCCATTACCGGAACTACATCGGTTTGCGCTGGTGGTACCGTTACTTTAAGTGATACTACAGTTGGCGGCACATGGACAAGCAGTGACACAACAATAGCAAATGTAAACTCATCTACAGGAATGGTAACAGGCATTAATGCCGGTTCAGCAACAATATCTTATACCGTGAGCGGTGGTTGCAGCGCATCCGTTACTACTTCATTCTCTGTACACGCGTTACCTGCCGCAGGCACTATTACCGGCGTTGCGGGTATTTGCCTGGGTACTTCCACAACTTTGAGTAATGCAGTGAGCGGTGGTATTTGGAGCAGCAGCGACACATCAGTAGCTTTTGTCAATAGCACAACAGGTGTTGTAACTGGCCTTGCTAACGGTTCGGCCATTATTACTTATACTGTCTCAGGCAGCTTTGGTTGTACTAACGCCACTTATCAAAACGTTACCGTTAATCCTGCACCAGCTGGCTTACTGCTTCCTGTGAGCGGAGGCCTTACTATGTGTGACGGCAACCCGGTAAATATTGTTTTATCAGGCTCAGGCAGCACCGCCAGCTACCAGTGGTTGATCAATGGTTCGGTTATTGCCGGTGCAACCAATTCAAGCTATGTAGCTGACTCTGCCGCCCTGTACAGCGTTCGTGTAGCAGAAGGTGGCTGTAGTATTGTTATCTCAGGTGTTACTGTTTCTATGCCACCAAACCCGGTAATAACACGTGGAGCCGGTAATATTATTTATACAGGCTCATTTGCTTTATATCAGTGGTATTTAAATGGTGGCATTATTTCCGGCGCCACTAACAGTGTGTACCTGGCTAACCTGCCTGGCACCTACAGAGTAGTTGTTGCTGATGGTAATGGTTGCGTTGACACCTCTGCAGTGTTTGTTATCAGCTCAGGCGGCTCCACTAATGTGGCAACAGTCAACACAACCGACATTAAATTATTCCCTAACCCAAGTAATGGAATCATAAACGTCGCGGCGCCATTTAACGTGAATATTTCTGTGCTTTCACCCGATGGTAAATTGATATTGCACGCTGAAAATGCAACCAAAATTGACATAAGTACGCTGTCTAACGGGATGTACATGATTATGATCTACGATAAGGATAATACACTGCTGAAACTGGATAAGTTCATTAAAGTGGATTAAATTATGTAATGGAAACTAAAGTATGAAGAAATGATAATTAGAAAGACTGCCGCAAATGGCAGTCTTTCTAATTATCAATATCCTTACAATGAATAGTAACCCTTATTTTCACCCAGTATTCATTAGTATTTTTCATTGTTTTAGGTACATTTGTAGTCTATTTTCAAATTTAAATTTATATGATGAAAAGAACAACCATGTTAGTGGCTGCATTGTTACCCGTTTTGGCTTTTGGCCAGGATAATCTCATATTGAAACTGGACGCAAATAAAAAAACTGAAAATTCAGAGAAAAAATACGTGTTCTCCAAGATCATTAATCTTGAAAATACTTCAGTTAAAAACCAGGCAAGTTCGGGTACATGCTGGAGCTATTCCACCAATTCTTTCTTGGAAAGTGAAATGATGCGTATGGGCAAGACACCCGTACAGCTCGCTCAGCTTTACAGTGCACGCATGGTTTATGAAGAGAAAGCTGAAAATTATGTACGCATGCACGGGTCACTTTCCTGGGGCGATGGTGGTGAGTGTCATGATGTAATTAATATGTATGCGAAATACGGTGCCATGCCGCAGTCGGTTTACACGGGTTTACATTATGGTACTGACAAAAATAAATTCGGTGAGTTTCAGGCAATGCTAAAAGCAATGCTCGATGCTGTTGTGGCTAACCACAATGGCCATCTTTCCTCATCATGGAAGACAGCTTATGATGCGGTATTAGATGCCTACCTGGGCCCGGTGCCTGAAACGTTCACTTGGGAACATAAGAAATATACACCGCAAAGTTTTGCCCGTGAGGTTGTAGGCATACACCCTGAAGATTATGTGGAAATAGGATCTATGACAAATGCCCCTTACTACAAGCAGACTTCATTCCTGGTACCTGACAACTGGTCTTTTGAAAAAGTATATAACGTAAAAATGGATGACCTCACTGACATTATTGATAATGCCGTCAATAGCGGATATACTGTAGCTTGGGCTACAGATGTAAGCGAAAAATCATTCAGCTGGAAAAATGGCGTCGCCTTCGTTCCTGAGAAAGACTACGACGAAATGGATGATACCGAGAAAAAGCACATGTTTGACGGGCCAATGGATGAACTACATATAACGCCGGAGATGCGCCAGAAAGCATTTGATAATTATGAGACCACTGACGACCACGGGATGCATATAGTTGGTATGGCCAAAGATCAACTGGGAAGAAAATATTATACAGTAAAGAATTCGTGGGGAGAGAAAAATGATTATAAAGGATATATTTATGTGTCAAAGGCCTATATAAAATACAAAACAACAGCTATATTATTACACAAGAACGGCATACCAAACGATTTACGTAAAAAAATGTTTCTGAACAGGGAGCGTGATTAATCTCTTTTATCTGTCAATCAATTTTTAAAAATTCCCGCCCAAAAAAGTCGGGATTTTTTATGTTCTTAATCTGTATTTTCAACCTACTTTTGCAGAATTATGAAGCTTACACAGCATTTATCTGAAGCCACCAAGACAATAATTTCTTTTGAGATATTACCACCGTCAAAAGGCAGGAGTATAGAATCGCTATATGCCACGCTTGACCCGTTTATGGAGTTTCACCCCTCATTTATTAACGTTACCTACCATCGGGCGGAACAAATTTACAAGAAACGGGATGATGGTACGTTTGAAAGAGTGGAGATAAGAAAAAGGCCGGGTACCGTTGGTATATGTGCGGCGTTGATGAATAAATATCAAATAGAAGCCATACCTCACCTCATCTGTGGTGGCTTCAGCAAAGAGGAAACTGAAAACGCGTTAATTGATCTCCATTACCTAGGCATTAAAAATGTATTGGCATTAAGGGGCGACGCCGCAGCTAATGAAAAGTCGTTTTCCCCACACCCTAACGGACACAAGTACGCCGAAGAATTGGTAGAGCAGATTATCACACTCAACAAAGGACTGTATATTGAAGACGATATACTTGATGGTGTAAAAACTGATTTTTGCATCGGCGTAGCAGGCTATCCGGAAAAGCATTTTGAAGCGCCCAACATGGATGTAGATATAATTAACCTGAAAAGAAAGGTTGATCTTGGTGCGGACTATGTAACGACTCAGATGTTTTTTGACAATAAAAAATATTATGATTATGTAAATAAGTGCCGGGAGCTAGGTATAAATGTGCCTATTTTACCAGGGTTGAAACCAATATCAAGTAAAAAGCAGCTGACCATATTGCCCCGTGTGTTTAATGTAGATGTACCCATTGAGTTGTACACTGAAATAATGACATGTAAAAAAGATTCAGATTACGAAATCGTTGGTACTGAATGGTTGTTGCACCAGTGCCGTGATTTGCTGAAAAATAACTGTCCTGTATTGCATTTTTATACTTTATCGAAGCCCGAAATAATATATAATGTTTTGAAGCAGCTGTTTTAACTACATACCCATACAAGCATATTCCGCGGCAGTTTAAGCTGCAACTTTGTTGGCATGATTTAAGTTAATTATCTTAACAATAAAGGCTTATGATAAAGATAGAGCAATCAACCTCTGCCGGAAACCGAAAATTTGGTATTTTTTTTACGGCGTTAGCCGTCGCGGCAGCTGTTTTTTCGGGTTGCGCCGAAGCGCCCGGCGCTGGCGCAAATAGCACAACTAAGAGAACTGATACCAATAAATCAGCGCCAATAGCGGTTGAGGAGCCTGTAACAGCGCAGGTAACTGATACCGTGTTGTTCAACAAACTACAGTTGCACACCGTGCATGATTCAGCATCGGCACGCTGGCCAGTAAAGTCTGCTTATCCTTTACCCGGCGCTATACTACCCTTTAATAGAATTATTGCCTATTACGGTAACTTTTATACAGCCAATATGGGCATATTGGGTATGCAGCCGGTTGATTCTATGCTCAGCCGACTTCAGGCCGAAGTTGCACTCTGGAATTCCGCTGACTCGGCTATACCATCCATACCCGCTATTCATTACATAGCTGTTACTGCGCAGGCTAAACCGGGAAATGGCGGTAAATATCGCCTGCGGATGCCATTTTCCCAAATCGAAAAAGCCCTTGAATATGCAAAAAAAATAAATGGAATAGTATTTCTTGATGTTCAGGTAGGGTGGAGTACCGTGCAGGAGGAGCTGCCGTTATTGGAGCCATATCTCAAGCAACCACAGGTACACCTTGGCATCGACCCGGAGTTTTCAATGAAAAACCGGGCGGTGCCTTGTACTAAAATTGGAACTATGGATGCTTCTGATGTCAATTTTGCAGCAGGTTATCTGGCAGATGTAGTAAAGAAATACAATTTGCCACCTAAAGTTCTAGTCGTCCATAGGTTTAATAAAGGAATGGTCACCAACTACAGAAATATACAGTTGCGTCCAGAAGTACAGATTGTAATGCACATGGACGGTTTCGGTTTTCCTGCTAAGAAAGTGAATTCATACCTGGTTGCGGAAGTAACAGAACCTGTGCAGTTCACGGGCTTTAAATTGTTCTACAAAAATGACCCGGCCAACACGCCGTCAAAAAAGCTGATGACGCCTGCGGAACTGGTAAAATTATATCCAAGTCCGCTATATATACAATATCAATAGCAACATTATGGTGCGCTGTGTTAAATAATGCCGCTACTTAATTATCTTGCACGCTCCGGTACCTGTTATTGATAACTCCAAATTAATCTATATATTGAAATATAAAAGATACTTAATTACTGCTGCGCTGCCTTATGCCAACGGCCCCGTACATATAGGGCACCTTGCCGGCTGCTATCTTCCGGCTGATATATACAGCCGTTATCAGAGGGCGCAAAAACGAGATATTAAATTTATTTGCGGCAGCGACGAACATGGTGTTCCCATTACCATCAGGGCTATGAAAGAAGGCATTACCCCGCAGGATGTTGTAGATAAGTATAATAAAGTAATCAAAGATAGCTTTGCCGACATGGGCATATCCTTTGACATATTCAGCCGTACTTCTAATCAGGTGCATCACGATACCTCACAGGCATTTTTCTTAAAACTGTATAACGATGGTCTTTTTGAAGAAAGGGAGAGTGAGCAATATTATGATGAAGAAAAGGATATTTTTCTAGCGGACAGGTATATTGTAGGTACTTGCCCTAATTGCAGCAATCCGAATGCTTATGGTGACCAATGCGAAAAATGTGGCTCAACATTATCTCCAGAACAGCTAATAAACCCTCGCAGCGCTCTTAGCAATGCGCCGCTTGTAAAGAAACTGACGAAGCATTGGTATTTTCCATTGAATAAGTATGAGCCGTGGCTTAAGGAATGGATTACAGAAGGAAAGAAAGATGAATGGAAGCCAAATGTGTATGGCCAATGCAAAAGCTGGCTGGATAGTGGCCTGCAGCCACGGGCTATGACCCGTGACAGTCTGTGGGGAGTGCCAGTACCGCTTCCCAATGCCAATGGGAAAGTTTTATATGTGTGGTTTGATGCGCCTATAGGTTATATAAGTGCGACCAAAGAATTGACCGCTAACTGGAGTGACTATTGGTGCGGCGAGGATACCAAGCTTGTACATTTTATTGGAAAGGATAATATAGTATTCCACTGTATTATATTCCCTGCCATGCTGAAGGCCCATGGTGGTTTTGTGCTGCCAGATAATGTGCCCGCTAATGAGTTTCTGAATATAGAGGGTGAAAAAGTATCTACAAGCCGGAACTGGGCTGTGTGGATTGATGAATACTTAAAAGACTTTCCTGATCAACAGGATGCCTTGAGATATGTACTATGTGCAAATGCGCCAGAATCAAAAGACAATGATTTCACATGGAAAGATTTCCAGGACAGGGTGAATAATGAATTGGCCGCGGTATTAGGCAATTTTGTTAACCGTGCGTTTGTGCTCATGCATAAACTTTGTGGCGGACGTATGCCACAGTTTCATGCTGTTGCAGCAAATGAAGCTGATCGAAACTTGGCACTTGAAATGAAGGCCGCGAAGGAAAGGGTAGAGGCCGCTATTGAAGGATATAAATTCAGGGAAGGTTTGGCTGAGGTAATTGACCTCGCCAGAAAAGGAAACAAATACCTTCAGGATAACGCCCCCTGGAGCCTTGCTAAAACACCTGAATTACAGGCGGCCAACCAAGCACGTATAGATAATTGCATCCATCTTTGTCTGCAGCTCACGGCTAATCTCGCTATCCTGATCAATCCTTTCTTACCATTTACTGCAAAAAAAATGTGTTATATGATGAAGGTGGTAGATCGAATGCTGGAATGGGAAAACGCTGGCAAATCAGATCTTCTGAAAACAAACTATCCTTTAAGGGCACCGGAAATACTCTTCCGCAAAATAGAAGATGCTGAGGTGGCAGCGCAAGTAGAGAAATTACATAATAACCTGGCAATGGCAATATCCGCCTCACTGAACATAACCACAACCACAACACCCGAAACGCCCGCACCTGCAGCTGACCCTGCTCTGGCAGCTGTCGCTGACCAGAAAGCAACTATTACCTATGAAGATTTTGCTAAAATTGACCTGAGGGTAGGGACTATTGTAAAAGCTGAAAAGGTTGCGAAAGCGGATAAGCTTCTTAAATTGGAACTCGACATGGGTACTGAGATACGTACAGTAGTATCAGGTATTGCACTTGACTTTACACCTGACGAAATAATAGGTAAGCAGGTAACTGTGGTTGCCAATCTTGCTCCCCGCAAAATGAAAGGCATAGAAAGTAATGGTATGATACTCATGGCGCAGAATAAGGATGGCAGGCTCATATTTGCCTCTCCACTGGAAACCGCAGATAATGGTGCGGAAGTAAAATAAAATATTTTTATATGAATGCCGCCCGTTGTTGGCGGGCGTTTTCATTTTTATGAATAAACAATATACCACCGGGCATTTGATTTTTTGGCCGATAGCTTTTTATAAATCGTATCTTGCGGCAAAAGTAAATTATGACTGAATTTTTCGGAAGTGGCAACCCAAAACCTGTACCTGCGAACTATAGAAGGGATACTCCCTTGGAAATAAAACAGGGAGATACTGTTATTGCTTCCGGTATGTGGACAAAAAGTGGCTTTTTGTTAGTGGCGGGTTCCTTGGTAAAGGTGGTAGACATATTCTCGAAAGCCGAAGCTGGTATTTCGAAATTAAAAAAGCAAATGATTGATAAGGAACTGCTTGTTGTAAAAAATCAGCCTGATCAATATGAATTGCAGGCAGATGTATATGTTTCTGCTCCAAATATTGCCGCAGGCCTGGTACTTGGACTGGCGAGCGATGCCTTGTTTTTTTGGCACAATAAGGATGGTGTTAAGCTCGGCGATCTGGTTAAAAAGATTCTTTAATTAAAGCATTTGACCTTCGCTTTGCTACAGTCAAATTCTTTAAAAAATCTAATATGTTAATGTGCATAGGCGGCGGCATTAATGACGATAAAGTTGTAGCTGTATAAACCTTTCAGCGTAATAATAAACCCTGTAGTTGTTTTTAAGTTTTTAAATATGCCCCAAGTATTAGGTTCCAATAAGTGATTTGGTGGCTACAGATGAAATTTTTATCGCTGGCTCTATATTGCACAAATCACATGAAGCATCAGCATTCAGCAGCTATGTAAGGCTGGTTGCTTTTTTTAACTTTTAACATTGGCTTATATTGTTAACTTGCGCTGTAAATTATTGCTTTGGAATCAATTATAGAAACAAAGAACCTTTGCAAGTCTTTCAAATCTTTTAAGGCAGTCGATGAATTATCTTTTAGTATTCAAAAAGGTGATGTATATGGTTTCCTTGGTCAAAATGGAGCTGGAAAAAGTACCACCATGCGTATGTTGCTGGGACTTATTTTTCCCGATAAAGGTCAAATATTCATAAATGGTACCGAGTTTAACAACAGTCGGCGCCACCTTTTAACGAATATAGGGGCTATTATTGAGCGGCCTGATATGTATGGCTACCTTTCCGGATGGGAAAATCTTAAAATTTTCGCGGCGCTCAGTGATAAAAATATCAAAGCAGCCAGGCTTCATGAAGTGCTTGAAATAGTTGGGCTTACCGGCAGAGAGAAGGACAAGGTAAAGGCCTATTCGCAGGGAATGAAGCAAAGGCTGGGGATAGCCATTGCGCTGGTACATAAGCCAGACCTATTGATGCTTGATGAGCCAACCAACGGACTTGATCCGCAGGGGATTGCTGAAATGCGGCAATTGATACAGTCGCTGAGCAAAGATCATGGCAAAACGATATTGATCTCCTCGCACCTGCTGTACGAAATAGAGCAGGTGGCCACCAGTATGATTATCATACACCACGGGCGCAAAATTGTTGAAGGGCGGGTCAGTGCTCTTCTAAACCCCGATGATACACTTATTGAAATAATCATAAAACCACTTTCCGGTCTTCCCGGTCTTATTCAACAATCACAATGGGCCGGATACATTGATAATGTATTGCCCGGAATGCTGAGTTGTAAAATGAACCCTGAGTTAACCCCACAACTCAACAGGTGGTTGGTAGGGCAGGGGATTGATGTATTGGAAATAAGGTCTAAACATTCACTTGAAGCATATTTTTTATCTCTTACAAATGATGCAGATACTCAGGATAGAGCTGTTTAAAATATTCAGCCGTCCGCGCACTTATATTAGTTTTGGCATAGTTACTGCTATCACATTTGTTATACAGCTGGCAATGCTGAGTGATGGCAAGTCTTTTATCGGCTTTGCCATGTCAGGTATTAACGAACAATTTGATATTCAGGGTAATATACTCAATGGTTACCTTGTCACCTATATCATTTTGCAGTCTTTACTTATACATATTCCTTTGCTGGTTGCACTTGTTGCAGGCGATGCGCTGGCCGGTGAGGCTAATCTTGGCACTCTACGGCTGTTACTCACCAAGCCAATTTCACGATCCAGGCTTGTGCTGATGAAGTTTACAGGTAGTGTTATTTACACAGTCATGCTTATTGTTTGGCTGGCTGTTGTCGGCTTGTTCTTATCATTGTTGCTTTTCGGCAAGGGCGATATGATTAATCTTAAAAGTGATACGTTTATTATGATTATGCAGCAAGACATTATGTGGCGTTACATGGCTGCCTTTGCGTTTGCAACGCTGGCTATGACAACTATTGCTTCATTATCCCTCATGCTGTCCGCATTCGCTGATAACAGCATTGGCCCAATTATATCTACCATGGGTATTGTAGTGGTTATAACTATCCTTTCTAATCTAGAGCTTCCGCTTTTTAACATTATAAAGCCCTATCTTTTTACAACCCATATGATAGGCTGGAAGGGCTTTTTCGATTCACCCGTACCTTACCAGGCCATTGGGCATTCAGCCCTGGTGCTCGCACTATATACGGTAGGGTTTTTGGTTATAACAATTGTTTATTTTAATAAGAAAGATATAAAATCATGAGGAAACTGTGTGCATTGCTCTTTGTATTGTTGTTTTCTTTCGTTTACCGGATTCAAGCCCAGGATGAATCAAAATTATATTATACACTCCGCAATAAAATAATGACGGTTAAAGACTATGTGGCTGCCGTTGAAATGAAGATTGACGTGAGTTACATGAAAATTCCAAGATTGAAGGGAACATTGTATTATAAAAACCCTGACAAAATGCGGCTCGAACGTGCAGGTGGCATTTCGCTGTTGCCTAAAAAAAATATTAATCTTACCCTTAGTAACCTGATACCTGCAGGCAACGTAATGGTGATAGATGTCGGCGAAGCGGTAACAGCGGGAAAAAAAGCGAGAATATTGAAAGTTGTTCCGGAAGACGACCTCAGTAATATTGTGTTAACCAAAATATGGGTTGATGAAGCTGAGATGCTCGCATTACGTACTGAAACAACTACCCGCAATGATGGAACTGTAATTATGGACCTCGCTTTCGGAAAATATTCTGCTTATGGCCTGCCGGATAAAGTAACCATATACATGGATCTTAAGGACTACAAACTGCCACAAGGTGTGACTATGGACTATAACAGCCAGCCGGCGACTAAAGTAGATGATAGTAAGAAAGGAAAATCACAAAAGGGAACAATACAGATCAACTATCTGAATTATGAAATTAACAAGGGCATACCTGACGAAAAATTTAAGGACAAGAAATAATTTAGAGATGGCTATAAAGCAACTGTTTTCTATACAGTTCATAAAGTGAAGCAGGTAAAATATCGTTTACCTTATTTTTGTCTTCTTCATGAAAAAACGTGTGTGTAAGAGAATAAACAAACACATTTTCTATTGCGTTCCTGATAATATTGTTGCCTTTTTTATACAGTTGTTCCGCAAGTTGACAGCAGTCTTGCGCTGCGGCTAAATTGCTGTTTACTACTTTTTGGCTGGTATATTTAAGCATTTGAGTAGCAATGTCATATGCGTTTTTGCATTTTGCACGTTTGCAAATGCCTGATAATTCGGGAATTGAATCCTCAATAAGTTCCGGTAACTCCTGTTGCTGTATCATAACAAAAACTCTATTTCGGTACATTATACTAAAAACGTGCCAACTTAATTCGTTTTTTGAAGCGGGAGACGTGCAACTATTTGCCCATGGTCGTTTACCACGGTAACAATATAGTAACCCCCAGGCATTCCATCAGTAAAGTATTTGTTTCCTGTGCTAGGTGATAGTTCTTTTATCTCGCGGCCGGTGATGTCTGTCAATATTACTTTATCACTGGCAACTGGTCCATCAATTCTGAAACCGTTATGTACCGGGTTAGGGTATATATTGTACTTCGGAAATGTATTTACGTTAACAACTCTGACATGTGAATTCAAATTCGAGTCTATCGCGGCCGTGTTGAATGCGTAAACAAAATTTATATTTACGCCCCCGCCTGAAAGGATGTTACCGAGGTCATAAATCAACCCCACACTGGTGTTATTAACTGAACTGTCATTCTTATCATATAGAAAATTCGGATCGCCTGAGAAAATGTTGTCAATGGTTGTAGTTGTTGGCAGTCCTGTATTTTTATATATAAATCCCCTCGCTCTCGAATCCTGTGTGCCAATACTTAAATATGCGTCAGTAAGTACCGTACCCCTTGTTGATACGACACTGCGGTTCAGGCTGTCGGGTAGACTATATTCTACTTTGTTTTTTGTGTCTGCTATTGATGATGTTGCCTGGTCATTATGCGGATTGACAGTACGCATGTAATACACATTCGTATGGGTAGAAAGGCCCGTATTTTCAATAAGTACCTGAATATTGATCAACAGGCTGCCGGTATCAATACTGAAAAAATGTGTAATATACATGCCATCTTTTATAGCCTGCGTTTTTATCTGTTTTATGCCTGCGCTGTCAGCATAGCCCAAAATTGAGCTTATCGAATTATTTGTCAAGGTGTCGCTCATTGCCGCGTCGCTGTTCCATGCATTGGTCTGCACACCATCAGTCATGTAGCTCCAGCCTTCATGTGGTGACCCGGGCAGCAGGAAATCGCCATAAAACGGATTGGCTCCTGTTTCCCAGCCATCTTTACCCGGATCTGCAATAAACCCTATGGCTGAGTCTGCTGTTGCGGCTCCGCCGCAGGCGGCAGCATTATGTAAAGTACTTTGCCCGGCCGGGTGATAGTCGGCGGGTGGTGGTGTGCTTGACCCAAACGCTCCATTCCAGTTAATGCCAGCTTCTAAATAGTTCCCTTTAATAAATCCATTGCAATTGCTGATCTGGCTGTACCCATTATTACAAATTAATATAGTCACGATTGTTGCGGCAGGCAACAGCAATTTGAAAAAAGGCTTGTATTTCATTGGATTTGTTTGAATAAGGGTTATGGCGGCACAAAATGGCAATCAAAAATACATTTTTTTTTAATTGTGGCAAATGGGTGATTTAACAAGACCGTGAAAGAACAGCAATTCAGCGAGTAATTAAAATGCGCGCCAGTGGTAGGTTTACGAGGGCATGATAAAAATATTTGTCGGGCTGATTATGCCTCGGCTGGCACTTATGATTCAATAAATTATATGGTAGCATACCAACGC
>JACMPD010000290.1 GCA_014377675.1 Taibaiella sp. | reverse complement strand
CGGGCGTTGGTATTTACTATGCGTACATCATTAAAGTTGATGGAGCGGTAGTTCTGGGAGATATTTCCGTAAAGCTCAGCGCCTTGCTTCAACTTCCATGATGTACCCACGCCAAGCAATGCGAAAGCCCGCGGGTTGGTTCTTGTTTCTTCTATCTTTTCGTCAGGTATAAATTTATTTTCTTTATAGTAGTAGCCGCTGGCTTTGGTATTAATATGTTCAAAACGGATACCTGGTGTTACGCTCCAATACGGGTTTATTCGGAATATATTTTCGGCGAAAGCCGCGATATTACTTCCTGGAAAACGGTAACTTGATTTATTGGGTTCTGTGCCTGTGAACTCGAAATCAGGGCCATTGCCATCGCTGGCATCGCCCTGCTGCCGGTCAGTAAGGCCTTTGTACAAACGGGTGCCTGCCAGGAAGGTACTGTACTCGTCTTTTATCAATTTATAACGGTGAATAAATCGGAGTTCAGAGCCGAAATTGCTGTAGCGGTCTTTCATAAAATCCCTGTCGCCACCAAGGTCGGGTCGGTTAATATAACTCAATATACCCACGGCCTCCCTGCCTCCCTGCAGCGTAAAGCTGCGCCAGTTAAGCCTGCTGTAGTCTGATAGTTTGTAATCAACATTCAGGCTTATCAGATTCCAGTCCACTTTAAACCAATTTCTTGCGCGCGTTGATACGGAGGGGTCTACCTTAAACTGTTCATCAGTGAGGCCACCCGGTTGCTGGGCCAGGTAGTTCATAAATGTGTACTCGGCGGTTATTTTCAGGCTAGGCGTAAGCTCGTAAGCGAAATGCGCGTATGCGTTATGCTGATTGTAATGACTGTTTGGCCGCCAGCTGTCGCCCTGTTTAAACTGGTAAAAGCCGTAGTAGTTCAGTTTGTTTTTGGCCACCGTGCCACCTATGCTGTTAAACGAATTAATAAAGCCAAATGAACCCGCAGTCTGCCGGGTGGTCAGCTCAAACTTTTTATCGGCAGGGCCATTCTTCATTATAAAATTGATAAGCCCCCCAAACTGAGGCCCATATTGCAGGCTGGCAGCGCCACGGATAATTTCTATACGTTCAAGTGCTTCGGCTGATGGCGTATAATAGCTTTCAGGATAGCCAAGGGCATCGGCACTGATGTCGTAGCCATTCTGGCGTATGTTGAAGTTGGAGGAGCGGTTGGGGCTGAGGCCGCGGCCGCCTATACCAAGTTGCAGCCCGCCGTTGTCATATTCCCATATATTCAGGCCGGGAATTCTCGCGTATATCTGCCGGGTATTATTGGTGGCCAGGTTGGCGTTCAGGTTGCGCAGATTGATGAGCTCCGTTTTTTTACCCGCATAAATCGCGGTGCCCTCCACATCAGAGAGTTTCCCGGAAACGGATTCCGTTTGGGCTTTTTTAACCACAGCCTCTTTCAGCTCTACCGCTTTTTTTTTCAGTACTATATCCACCTTGCTGCCGGCCATTGGAATATCAATACCAAGCTCAGAGGGTTCGTATCCGGTATATTTTACTATTATTTTATAACTGCCTTTTTCTAACCTGGTGAATCTGAAAAAGCCGTTTTCGTTGGTTGATTGTACCGCGTTTACCGGCAACAGGGTAATTGCAGCGCCATACACAGGCTCATTACCAATGCGCACGGTGCCCTCTGCCGCATACTGCTGGGCATAAGTATTAAGGTGAAGAAAAAGGAAGGAAACAAAAAATGGTATCGTTAATTTCATGACTATTTATTGTACGGAAGTATCCAGTTATAATGCCGCCAGGTTAGTGGTTGTGCCGCCAGGTTCACGGTCGAGTCAATGAACAGGCGGGAGCGGTCGCCATTCAGGGCTACATATATTTCAGCGTACACTTCTGGGTTTTGCCATCCTTTTCGCCGGAACTGTCCGCGAAGATAGTGGGCATATTTCAATATCATATCGGGCTGGGTACTCATCATTTTTTCCTGCAGCGGGGTAAGATAGGTGCTGTTGTCAATAGTAGTAAAACGGGTATGGGTACTGTCTTTTACCGTAAAGTACGCTGTGCCAGCTTTTTCCATCAGCATTACCCGCCAGGAGAAACGGTATCCTTCTTCACCCCAGAATAAATGGCCCGGGTACAGCATAAAGCGTAACGGGATAAGCAGCTGCAATAATACATAGGTGATGATGAATATATTCGTTGCTTTACGGGCAGGCGATGCGGAGGTACTATTAAGGAATACAGTTTTTCGGTTGCGGTAAAATGGCAGGAAGCCGAGCAGCCGCTCATGAAATCCTCCCGAAAAAAAGATAAGGCTGGACACCATCATTACATAGGGGAATAACCCTATGCCGGGAAAAAAGACAGCGGTAGCGACATGAAAGACAAGGACAGCTACATAGGCATAAGGGCGGTAGCGCCTTTGCAGCAGAAAGAAAACAATGAAGCAGTCATAAACGGCGCCAAACCAGGAAAAAAGGTAAGCGACCCACTCCTGATACATATACGGCCCCACCAGCGGCATATAACTGCGGCCGGGCAGCCATATTTTCATGGGTTGCGCATGCAGCAGCCAATCGGTATTTATCTTCGCAAGGCCGGCAAACACATATACGACAGCCAGCTGAAACTGCAATATACGGATGGTCCAGGCGGGCACCTGCTCCGTTCTGCTGTTTGGGTGCAGCCATGTGTCAATTGCGTAACAGCGGTTGGCAGGCAGCCATATCATAATAAAGGCCACCAGGCTGACGAAGTAATAATGGTTAAGGTAGGTGGTTACGTCTATTAACTCTACATACGTAAAGCCCAGAAAGAACACTATAGCCGCTGCCCGGTAAAACAGCCCCACTGTTATGCACAGTGTGCTGAGTAGAATAACCCCAAATAGCACGTACATACCCACAGCGCCCAGCGGCTTCACCCACTCAAAACCCATGTATGAAAAATGAAAAGGCGGATTTATGTATACAGAATAAATCCACCCCCGCCACCAAAAACGAAGCAGGCTCACGAACATCAATAGCCCAAACAGGATTCTGAAGGTGACGAGCGGAGCTATGATTAGCTGCCTGTGCCAGGCCGCCGGCTTAGTCACCATCATTATCCATATAGGTTATCTGCACGGCTGTGGCTGACGGTAAGTCGGTTTTCATGAGAGTAAGTAATTTCTGCACTTCACGGTAGGCTGTTTCCACGGTGGCCGGGCTGCCGGTGAAAGCGGCCGCCATTGGGTCAGGGATAGCCTGCAACGCTGCTAAGGCCGTAGTGAACTGTGCCAGTATATCGCTGTTGAGCTGTTGTTTGCCCAATAGGTCGAGGTAATCGTCAATGCCGCTGCCTGCGCCGCCGGTATAGAATTTTTTCAGGGAGGTAAGGTTAGCTATAGCAAGGTCTTTTGTAATGCCTGAAAAGTAAGCTTCGCATTTGTCTGCAAATACGGTTCCGTTCGATTGTTTACCCAGGGGCCAGCCAATTCTCGGGCCTTTCATGGCGTCTATTTCATAAGCGAACTGGTTGACAAGATTGCCAATGGCGCTGCCAACATTGGTTTGCATAGAGGTGGTGAAGTTATCGCGGTATCCGCCGGTCCATTGTGAAACGGTATTGCCTGTAATCAGCTTCATACGGGTAATAATGTCTCTTACATATTTCTTACGGTTTACCGCGGCGGTGTCGCTAAACCTGCTCACCGCACCGCTGCCGAAGAACAGATAATCGAGTGCCGGGAAACCTTGTATGCTGTCTGATGCGCCCAGTAATGTAAAATCGTAACTGGTGGTGGTAATGCCGGTTTCAATTCTTGAAGTGCTTGTGGGGAACATATTCAGGCTGTTATTCAGTTGCAGTGCTGCGCCGGGCCCAAAATACAGTGCGGAAATGCCTTCATAAGCAATGTAAGCTTCTTTAAAAGGCTGTTTCAGTGTGGTTTGTGCTGCGGCTGACGGATTGGCCATGAATTGTTCCGCTGCATCGCCGAGGAGTGTCAGTTTTGACTGTAGTTCGGTATAAGCCGGCTGAATGAGTACATCAGCGTAATTGGCGAGCATACTCTTCTTGAAAGTGTCATCTGACGCCGAAGCGTCAGGACCCTTTTCTTTGTTGCATCCGTACAAAAACAGACTGATGCAAACTGAAGCGAATACCATTTTAAGTTTATTCATAATGTTTTTACTTTTTAAGGGGATTGCCGGTAATACTGAAAGCAAGTACCCGCCGGAGGCACTTGCTTTCAGTGTTGTTTTATAATTTTTCTTTAGGTCTTAATATCATGGTTGTAATTGTCCGTAGGCAGCGGTTAAGATAGTTTGTGCCTGTATTAGTTTAGTATTGGTAGCGTCTGCAGCCAATACATAAAAATTAGTAGTAATAATACCCATCAGCGTCTCATAATTTGCAGCGGTGAGCGGGCTGTTCGATGGGCGATGTTTTAAAGCGTACAGAAAACCATATCCTTCAGACAGAGCGTGAAACTTCGTTGCCAAATCAGAGCTACCCTGCGGAAGCGTAAGGTATGCATATGCAGCAGCTGCAATTGTCTTTTCCATATTCAGCTTAATAGCGGCAATCGCGGCATCGCGGGTAACGTAATCTTTATTATTAATAGCTGCACGGCCTTTACGGAATGCTTCGAATACAATACCACCTGCTTTAATATATTGTCCCTTTTCCCTGAAATAATCACCTATAGCCAATGGCCTGTTAGCTTCAGTATTAGCATAATCCTTTGCGCTATCGTAGTCGGTAGGTAGGCCTGCATAACCGAATGCTATATCCCAGTCGTGTTGCATAGCCGTGCCGCTGCCCGTGGTAACGGTAGTATTGTCATCAGAGGCTGCCTTATCCAGGTGATTGACCACCCGCGCTAACTGTAGGGCACCCATAAGTCCTTTAGCCACTACCTGGTTAAATTCAAGACCGGAATAGTTAACCAGGCGGGTGCCTATCTTGCCAGGCACGCCTGTAGAGGCCGTTGCGGTATAGTACATACTT
>JACMPD010000289.1 GCA_014377675.1 Taibaiella sp. | reverse complement strand
GTAAATGTTCAAAACGCTGTTCCGTTCAATGTGATAGGCGATGCGACTTCATCAGCAATCAATTTTGGCTTTACTTCAGCTGATGCAGGTACTTACACTGTTGTTCTCTCTGATATGACCCGTCGAGTTGTAACTACCAAAACCATCGTAGCTACTCCAGGCGAGCAGTCTTTCAGTGTAAACGGTTTGGGTATTGCGCCAGGCATGTATGTGGCTAAAATAACTAACGGCGCTGTAAGCGGTGTAACTAAAGTATCAGTTCAATAATTGATTTTACAGTATTCTATAATTGAAAAGCCCGCCTGAAATGGCGGGCTTTATTATGTCTTGTGGCTGCCTGAACTGTGCCGGTATTTCCCTGCAACCTTTAGTGTTTCTGCTAGCACTTTCCTGAACCTGCCGGCACGGCCAGGCGATTGTAGCTACCTTAAAGCCCGCCTTGAAACATTGCTTTCAGGTGAGCCTGCTGGGTTGTCCGTGTAAAAGAGAATAATTACAAAAGGGAATAGTTATGAATGAATATCAACGGGCAGTCCGTCTTAAACTCACCCAATAAATTACCCTCCGCACGGGCAATTCTTATAGTTGCCTGACTGGTATTCGGGCTATTAATTTAGAATAGGAGAAAGACGAGTTGCGTGCGAAAACCATTGAGGGTAGCGGCCAGGTACGGCAGTAGTTATCTTTAATTATTATAATTTGCAATATGAAGTCACTGCGAACCGGTACTGACTCAAACAAAGCCTGGAAGTAACCCCGATACATTATAAATCGCTTTACCCGCCGTAAGAGGTAGTTGCCAGGCCCGGTTTTATATCCGTTGCCGCTTCACAACATACAGGTTTACCACCAGTGCCATCAGCAGGAACATGGCCACAAGCTGGTGGGCTTCCGCTAGGGTTTCGAAAACACCAAACTTGCCCCACACTATTTTTGTGGCACAAACCACTGTAATAATCCCCAGCACTACCTGCAGCAACAGTAACCCAATTGGCCATACACTTGTTTTCCTAAACAGGTGCGACATTACCTTGCGGCCATTTATAAACCATATACCTCCTAATAATAGTAACAGGTAGGCCAGACCCCGGTGAATAAAGTGGACATTGATTCGGTCACTGATGAGGCTGTTGCTGCCAAGGGTACCAGGAAACCACATACCATTTATTGTAGGCCAGGTAGGGGCGGCATTCGCTCCCTTCAGGCCAGCCATAAATGCGCCATAAGTGAGTTGTATAAATAATACCGCTATAATAATAATGGTAAAGGTATGGACCTGACTGTTGACAACACGTTGCCGTTCCGGTATCAGTAATTTCAATGCGAACCAAAGCGTGTAGCAAGATAAAACCATCGCAGACACAAAGTGAACTGACAGCTTGATGTGGTCAACAAAAAGATTGGTCTCATTCACCCCGCTGCTTACCATAACCCAGCCTATAAGACCCTGTAGGCCGCCGAGCAGAAACAGTATAATAAACGGCTTAATCATATTTTTATCAAAATATCGCCGGAGCAAAAAATAGATAAAACCAACTGCGAAAACCACCCCGAGCAGCCTTGCCCAGAGCCGGTGAATCCATTCCCAGAAAAAAATAAATTTAAAGTCAGCAAGCGTAAAATCGCTATTAAGATATTTGTATTGGCCTATATGTTTGTACCCGTCAAAGGCTTTATTCCAGTCCTGCTCATTGAGTGGCGGTATAGAGCCCATAATTGGTTTCCACTCCGTGATGGACAATCCTGAACCTGTGAGCCGGGTTACCCCGCCCAGTAAAGTCTGGATGATTATCATTATAACACCTGCAAGCAGCCACCTTGCCACCGCGTTTTTCTTATGTTGTTCCAGGGCAAAAATTATTTTATACAAAGGTAAAACAGAAGACGCGAAAATAGGGCAAGAATCTCCCTGTAATCAAAAGTTAATTTTGGTGATAACAGAAGGGGATGCACCACAGCGGTCTTTTTTGTATTATTAATATACTTCTTTATAAAAACTTATTGCTAAAGGGTTTTTCTTTGTAGAATGCGGATTTTATTCCCCAGTTTTTCCTCATTCTCAGATTGGATAGTGTGTTTGAAATTTAGTTCTGTACATTTATCTCAATGACCTCTATTTAAATGTAAAATATATTATATTGTAGTTAGTTGGAAGGTAATTAGTTATGAACAATAAAATATTTATTTTGAAGTAAATTGCACCTTCAATAGGTATTTTTGTTGATGCGGAGTAAATTCGGACTGATTATTGGTAGAGTAGGTTAGAGAAATGCCTGCCAATTTCTGAAGTTTAATTATCAAAAAAAATTTTCTATATTATTATGAGAAAAGCAGATGTAGTAGGTACCATAGCTGAAAAAACAGGCATACCTAAAGTAGATATTCTGGTGGCACTGGAAGCGTTTTTTAAAGAAGTTAAAAGTTCTCTTATAGAAGGTGAGCCTGTGTATGTTCGTGGCTTTGGCAGTTTTATTCTGAAGAAGAGGGCCGCCAAAATAGGCCGAAACATAAAGAAGAATATAGCTGTTGAAATTCCTGAACATTTTATCCCGGCTTTCAAGCCTTCGAAAGAATTTGTGCAGGCGGTGAAGGATTCAAAGCATGAGCTTAAGGAACACAGCCCTGAAGATAGTAAAGACAGTGATTAAGAATAACAACAGGATTGATTTCGCTACCTTTGCGCTAAAACAGACCATTGAAGGCAGCACATTATATAACATTCGCTTCATCGATAACACTTACCGCTCTTTTATACTGGGGAGGAAACACCATACCACCGGCTAAGAAAAAAGGCTCCGAAAACAAGCCTTCCGGCGCAATGGCCCAGGGCCCTAACACCGTGAAACCAGCCTCCTCCGACTCTATGATTACCGCGTCAATAATGCTGCTCCCGAAAACAGCGGCAGATTCGGTCAAGGCCATGGAAAGTGAACTTGCAGCCACCAGTGATTCGTCGCGGATGGCTGTGGTTTTTTTGCGCATGGCTGCTGTTTTGCAAAGAAACAGGCAGGTGCCGGTCGCAAATTATTTTAATGCAAAAGCTGCAAAGTTGGAGAATTCAGGAAAGAAGCTTACCTTTGCAGGCCAAATCTTTTTAGAACTGATGCAGCAGGAGCATAATCCTTCTGTTCAGTTGTGGGAAGCGGGTCAGGCGGCTTATTGTCTGGAGCGTTCTTTGGAAATTGACTCAGTTAACGAAGATACAAAACTGGCGCTCGCTACCGCCTACATAGAGGGTACAGGCGAGCCGATGAAGGGGGTGATGATACTTAGAGGTATTACAACCCAGAAACCCGATGACATTCCGGCTAATATGCTTTTGGGAAGAATGTCAATTCAGTCGGGCCAGTTTGATAAGGCTGTTAAAAGATTTGAAACGGTACTCCGGCAGGAACCCGGAAACTCTGAAGCGGTTTATTTTATGGCGCAGGCTTGCGAAGGGCTTGGCGATAAGAAGAAAGCAATTGGGTATCTGGAAAAGTGCAAAGTACTGGTGAATAAAGCGGAGTTTAGTAAAGAGATTGATCAGCATATAAATACATTAAAGTAACTTAAAACAAAATTTTAAAACATGCCTTGCGGTAAAAAAAGAAAACGTCATAAGATAGCCACTCACAAACGTAAAAAACGCTTAAGAAAAAACCGTCATAAGAAGAAATAAGAGGGTATCACACACCATTCACTTCCCCGGCATTCTTTATTTATACTCACACTCCCGGCATATACTATTGTAATAATAGGCATGGTGTGTGAGTGTATTTATTATCTGTAAACTTTGAATCTATAAGTTCATGGTTTATTAATATTATTGGTAATAAGTAAGAGTTTTGGCGTACGGTGTTGGAAAAAGACGGCAGAATGAACAAAGAACTTATTATTAACGCATCAGAAGAAGGTGTTGAGATTGCTTTATTAGAAGATAAAAAGCTCGTAGAACTTCATTATGAGCGTGGACAGGATCAATTTGCCGTGGGTGATTTGTACCTCGGCAGGGTAAAAAAACTAATGCCCGGGCTTAATGCGGTGTTTGTTGATGTTGGTTATGAAAAAGACGCCTTTCTCCACTACACTGATTTAAGCCCTTATCTGCGCTCACTGGTAAAATTCAGCAAGCAATCTGCTGATGGAAATACCAGCTGGGGTGAGTCTTTCGGCGCGTTTAAAAACGAGTCTGAAATTCTTAAAAACGGTAAGATAACCGAAGTATTCACCGGTAAGCCTGAGATTCTTGTCCAGGTGCTTAAAGAACCTATTTCATCTAAAGGCCCAAGGCTCAGTTGCGAAATATCGCTTCCGGGTCGCTTTGTAGTAGTTACTCCGTTTAACGACGTGGTGGCAATTTCGCGCAAAATACATTCCGCAGATGAACGCAAGCGCCTTCAGCGCATAGTTGAAAGCATAAAGCCTAAAAATTTTGGGGTTATTGTACGCACTGCCGCAGAAGGTAAGAATACCGCCGAGCTGCACGCCGATATTCTGGAGCTGGAGAAGATGTGGAAAACCATTCAGCGTAATCTCAAAGGAGCGAAAGCCCCCCAGATGATACTCAACGAACAGGATAAAACAACTTCTATCCTCCGTGACTTGCTGAGCGTTAGTTTTGAGAAAGTGGTGATTAACGATAAAAGAATAATGACCGAAACAAGGGATTATATTTCTAAAATATCCCCCGGGCAGGAAGATATCGTGATATTGCACAGTGCCAGCCAGCCTGTTTTCGATACTTATGGTATTACCAAGCAGGTGAAAGCAGCATTTGGTAAAACGGTGAATCTTTCCAGCGGCTCCTACCTTATTATTGAGCACACCGAAGCCCTACATGTTATTGACGTGAACAGCGGAACCCGCCATGCTGAAGCAGGGCAGGAGCAAAACGCGCTCGCCACCAACCTGGAAGCTGCCGCAGAAATAGTAAGGCAGATGCGCCTGCGCGATCTCGGAGGAATTATTATCATTGACTTTATTGACATGAAACTGCCTGACCATAAAAAGCAGCTGTTTGAATCAATGGAAGAACTGATGGTGAACGACCGTGCCCGCCACACCGTGCTGCCATTGTCAAAATTTGGCCTGATGCAGATCACCCGGCAACGGCTGAGGCCGGAGCTGAATATTTCCACAGCGGAGTTATGCCCTACCTGCAAGGGAACCGGTAAAATAGGCCCGTCAATACTCCTGGCTGATGATATAGAGAATGATTTCAAATACCTGATCAATCAGGGCCATAAAGATCTGACGCTTCATGTGCACCCCATACTGGAGGCATACCTCACCAAGGGTACCATATTAAAGCCATCAATAGCTAAAAGATGGGCGAAGCAGGGCAAGATTAAACTTAAAGTGAAGGCTGATAACAACGCGCCTTTAACTGAGTATCATTTTTATGATACGGTTAGCGATGATATCATTAAGTTATAGGTGTCAGAACTAACACAGTGCCGTTAAGATTGCATTAGTCTATCTAAGTTTGTAGTCCCGAATCCCTTGCGGCTACCGTGCCATTGGGCTTATATAACCTGAATACACTGTGGAAAACGCCACAGGCGTAATTGTTATTCTATTAATTACCTTTGCCGCCACATGGATTTACCAAAGGGTAAAAAAGTTTATTTCGCATCTGATTTTCATTTGGGAATTCCAGACCGGGCCACAAGTATTGAGCGCGAAAGACGCCTGTGCGACTGGCTTGATGAAATAAGCGAAGACGCCGCATTGCTTTTCCTCGTTGGTGATATTTTTGATACCTGGTTTGAATACAAGAACGTGGTACCAAAGGGTTTCACCCGTTTTCTAGGTAAGCTGGCGCAACTAAGCGACAGCGGCCTTCGGATTGAAGTTTTTACCGGGAATCATGACTTGTGGATGGGTGGGTACTTTGAGGAAGAAATGAATATCCCAGTACACTATGGGCCGGTAATACGCGAGATAGGAGGGAAAACATTTTTTATAGCTCACGGCGATGGGCTGGGGCCGGGAGATAATGGTTATAAACTGTTGAAGAAGGTGATGAGCAATAAATTTTCTCAATGGCTTTACCGGCGCCTTCACCCCGATACCGGAGTGGGATTTGCCGGTTGGCTCAGCAGGCTGGGTCCCAAGCACGCTGACGCCCCTGAAAAGCAGTTTTTTGGGGATGGCGAGTGGTTGGTTCAGTTTGCAGTAGCGACTCTTAAAAAGCAGCATATTGACTATTTTATTTTCGGCCACAGGCATATAGCCATTACTTATCCTTTACCGGGTGGTAGTTTGTATCTTAACCTCGGTGACTGGATAAAATATGACAGCTATGCCGCTTTTGATGGTGAGCAACTGACATTAAATTTTTATAAGGCAAAGTGATATGACCCGTAAACTGGTGATGATAAGGCACGCTAAATCAAGTTGGGCGAATCTTTTACAGAGTGATTTTGAGCGCCCCCTGAATGAACGTGGGAAAAAGGAAGCGCCTGAAATGGGCGCGGTACTTAAAGAAAAGGGGTTTATCCCGGATATTATTATTTCAAGTAAATCAAAACGAACAAGGCAGACCGCTAAAAAAATTGCGTCCGCATTGGGCTATGATTTCGAAAAGGTAGTATGGGATGACAGGCTTTACCACTGTATTCCTTCAGTTTTTGAAGAGATAATTTATGAAATGCCCGAGCATATCGGCAGTTTGTTTATCATTGCCCATAACCCGGGAATAACTGAATTCGTTAACCACCTTTCGCCGCATTTCAGTATTGAAAATATGCCAACCTGCGGCGTTGTAGGCGTCTCTTTCGAATCAGCCGAATGGAACGAATTTCCGATAGTGAATAAGAATGTAATTTTGTATGAATATCCCGCTAAGCCATGACTCCAGATAAAACACAAAGCCAGATAGCCTCCATTATTGAAGCGCTTTATGAAGAGCACTTTGGCGTAAGGCCACAAACTGTGGAGCCACTACCTGTGTCAGGCTCTGACCGCCGCTACTACCGGCTTACTGCCGGTACACATATTGTTATAGGCACCTATAACAGTAATGTGGCTGAAAATAATACTTTCTTTTATATAACTGAATTATTCAGGAAGAACCAGGTAAATGTACCTGAGATATACGGCATGAGCAGGGACCGTAGAGCTTATTTGCAGCAGGACCTCGGCAAGGTGTCGTTGTTTGACCTAGTTACCACCGAGGGTTTTACTGAAGATGTAAGAAAACTGTATCACAAGGCGCTTGCCATGCTGGCCCGGGCTCAGTGGGTTGCGGGCAGGGAAGCGGACTACAAACATTGTTTTGCCGCAAGGCAGTTTGATGAGCGAACTATAATTTCTGATCTCCTTTACTTTAAATATTACTTTGCTGATCTGCAGAATATACCATACGACAGGTTGTTGCTCATTAAAGAAATGGAGGAACTGAGCAAAGATCTGGGGCGTACACAGCCCCAAACCCTCATGTACCGGGATTTCCAGAGCCGTAATATTATGGTGCAGAATGGGAAAATATTCTTTATTGATTACCAGGGCGCCATGCAGGGCCCCCCGCAATACGATATTGCATCGCTGCTGTGGCAGGCCCGGGCACAATTGCCCAAAGCATGGAAAGACGACCTGCTCAATGGTTACATTAGTGCGCTGCAGGAACTCAATATTCCCCGTATGGATGAGATATATTTCCGCCGCGGGTATGTGCAGTATGTGCTTGTGCGCCTGCTGCAGGTATTGGGTGCATATGGCTTCAGGGGCTTGCTGCAGCACAAAGCGCACTTCATTAACAGCATAAGCCCTGCCCTCAGCAGCCTGAATGCCTTTCTTGCAGCGCACCCCCAAACCCCAGCTTATCCCGAACTGAGGAATCTGCTGGAGAAAATTTCTTCTCCTGAAATGCAGGCCAAGTATGCCGTTACGCCAGGCCTCACAGGTCCGAAACTTAAGGTGGAGGTAATGAGTTTCTCTTACAAGAATGGCATTCCCCAGTTTGGCGGCGAGCATGGCGGCGGTTATGTGTTTGATTGCAGGGGCATACTGAACCCCGGCAGATACGAAGCCTATAAATATTACACAGGGAATGATGATGTGGTGAAGCAGTTCCTGGAGCGGGAAACCAAAATGCCTGAGTTCATGAACCACGTAACTGGTCTTGTAGCTATAAACGCGGAAGATTATATAGCCAGGGATTTTGACCGCCTTGGCATCGCTTTCGGGTGTACCGGCGGCCAGCACAGGTCGGTTTATGCGGCCAACAATATGGCTGATTACCTGCAAAAGAGATATAATATAGAGGTGACGGTTACCCATCTGAATGAGAAAAAATGGGTGTTGCAGAAAACCATGTCTTCTCCTCAGGCGTCATAATCATTGCACATTGTGAAAAATTTATCACGGATACTATCAACAAATAAAATTGATGAGTATCTTTCCACTTTAAAAGACAAAAAATGAAGAACACAGTTTTACTTTGCATGATCGCGTTGAGCCTTATTACAGGGTCATGTGTTAAAAATATTAATCCGCCTCTTTCTTTCCTGGTTGATACTGTTGCCAATGTGTATGTCAATCAAAACGACAGCTTGATTTTACCCCTCGAGGTAAGGTTCCTTGCCGGCAGCTATGATGAAAAGGTGACTCTCACTATTTCCGGTCTCCCGCCGCATGTGCGCCTGGCGCAGGACACCATTACAGGTGCGCCAACCTTTACTGCAAATTTTAAATTTTATGCTGATAGTGTTGCGCCATTGGGTAACTTTCCCGTGACGCTCATTTCATATAGTGCCACTACAGGTTATAAATATTATACTTTTAACTTGGGTGTGGTACGTTACGACTGCGGCCATTTTGTTCAGGGCAACTACACGGGTACCAATACCTGCACTCTTACCAACTATACATATGCGGTTACAGCTACCTCATCAGGTGATACTGGCGTTAATATAGTAAACCTTGGTGGCTACGGCAGCAACACCAATGCATTTATGCGCCTTGACTGTAATACTGATTCAGTATATGTTGATCAGCAGAATATTGGTAACGGTGTTACCATGCGGGCTGAAGGCAGCTTCACCGCCAACAGGATCACCATCCGTTATATAGCATTAAATACCCCTGCCGGTTATAATGATACCTGCGTGGCGGTACTCAACAGATAGTTATTAATACTCCATAAAAGCAGAATAGGCATAACCGTTGTGGTCATGCCTTTTCTGCTTTTGGTAAGTTTAGCTTTTACGGATGATAGTAAACAATTGCTTTTGGTATTTCATCCTTTATGTTTTGTATCCTTGTTTCATCACTTGGGTGAGTGCTCAGGAATTCAGGTTGTGAACTGCCGCCCTGTGCTGCCATTTTTTGCCAGAAGCCGATCGCCGCATTGGGGTTGTAGCCGGCAACAGCCATAAAGTAAAGCCCCATTTCATCGGCTTCATTTTCCTGCTTACGGGAAAATGCCAATATTCCCAATGTGCTGCTTATACCAAAAGCTGTACTGAACAACTGCTGGGTTTCAGCAGGTTTTGATGATAGTAATACTGATAGTGCCGCGCCGCCATATTGCAGCAGTAACTGATCGCTCATGCGCTCATTACCATGTTTCAGAACAGCGTGCGCTATTTCATGGCTCATTACCACCGCAAGCTCACTGTCTGTTACTGTAAGTGGTATAATACCGCTGTAGACAACTATTTTACCGCCGGGCAGGCACCATGCGTTTACTTGTGAATTATTAACGAGGTTAAACTCCCAGTTGTAGTTATTAACCAGGTCACCCTTACCAATTTGCGACAAGTAGTTTCCTACCGCTGCGGTCAGTTTCACACCAACCCTTCTTACCATTTCGGCGGCTGGCGTACCTTGTACGGGTGGGTTATTGGTAAGGAAAGTGCTGTACTCCTGGCTTGATAGTGAGAGTACCGTGGCATCATCAACAAGGTTCAGCGTATTCCGACCGTTGGCGTTTTTCTTACACGAATTAAATATACCTGCCGCCGCTAACAGCAACGCAGGAATTAAAAAAATAATAATCCTCTTTTTCATGATCTTTTGTTTAAGCAGGTTATATTAGTGTCCTACCAAAATCCGTACCATGGGCAGGCAGGGTCTTAAATAAAATATTTTTTTTCTTTTAATCTAGCTCCTATTAAGGGCTCGTTTGTATTCTTCAAGGCACCGCGCACGCGAGGCTTTTATATCCACAATAGGTTGCGGATAGGTAAGTTGGTCATATTCAGGTACCCAATGCCGGATATACCGTAACTCAGGGTCAAACTTTTCAGTCTGTAGCTGGGGACTGAAAATTCTGAAATAGGGGGCGGAATCGCAACCGCTGCCAGCCACCCACTGCCAGCCACCATTATTGGCAGAAAGGTCATAGTCAAGCAGCTGACGGGCAAAGTAGGCCTCACCCCAGCGCCAGTCAATAAGCAGATTTTTGGTCAGGAAGCTGGCAGTTATCATGCGTACCCTGTTGTGCATAAAGCCGGTAGTGTTCAGCTCCCGCATGCCGGCATCTACTATAGGCACCCCGGTTTTGCCTTCGCACCACAGCACAAATTCCTTTTCATTATTGCGCCAGCGGATATTGTCGTAGTCTTTTTTAAATGCCTGATTTACCACATTTGGGAAATGCCACAAAATCATCATATAAAATTCTCTCCATATCAGTTCATTCAGCAGTGTATCATTTAATTCCTGCGCCTTTTTTGCAAGCTCCCTTATGCTTACCGTGCCGAACCTAAGGTGCAGGCTCTGCCTGGTAGTGCCCGCTATGGCAGGGTAGTTGCGGGTATCGTTATATTTCCTTGCCGTTATCTCGTTCAGCTCCGCCGGGGGTATAGTCAGGTCTGTAGGCTCAAATCCTATTTCCTTTAGCGTGGGTAACGGTTCGGGTGTGTACTGAAGCAGGTTGTTAAAGTATTTTTCAGTGCTGTATGGTTTCAGGTAAAAGCTATTCAGCCGCTCCCGCCATTTTTTGCTGTAGGGGGTATATACGGTATACGGCTCACCATTGTCTTTAATTACCTCGCCTTTCTCAAATATCACCTGGTCTTTATAGGTATGCAGCTCTATGTTTTTGGCTTTTAGCCTTGCCCTTATATCATTATCCCGAAGAGCGGCGTAGGGCTCGTAGTCATGGTTGGTATATACGGCGTTTATAGTGTACGTTTCCGCCAGGATATTAAAACATTCATCGGGTGTGCCATACATCACCTTCAAGCCGCTGCCGTGCTGCGCGAACTGTTCCTGCATCTGGGCCAATACCCTTAATATAAAATCGACACGCCTGTCTTTTTTGTCTTTGAGGTCATCAAGTATGTTCTTGTCGAGTATAAATAATGGCAAAACGTTGCGTCCTGTTTTAAGGGCATAGTAAAGCCCCGCATTATCATGCAGCCTTAAATCACGCCTGTACCAAAATACAGTTACTGAAGTCATCTTATTCCAGTTTGTAATTACCCGGAGGGGTGTGAAAAAAAAAGCCTTCCGGAAGAGGCTTCAAAAAAATATATTTAATCTTCGTTTTTATGTTTGTCTTTAAATTTATGCATCATCCCGAATTGTAGTGTTATGTAGCCGGGGTGCAGATTTGAACCACCGGTCGCTGTAGGCTGGCTCACATCGCCAAATGGCATAAAGCTGTAGCTTTCGTTTATAATAGCCTGCCATGTCCTGGTAATAGGAAACTGCTGCTTGAGGCCTGCACCAAACCTGAATACCAGGCTGTTTATTTTAAAATCAGTCCTGGCTGAGTTGTAGTATCTTTCGTTAGGGTAAGCGTTTGTTTCATGGTAGTCGCTAGTCAATTGGAAGCCAGTGAGCAGAAAACCAAGTGTGGCATAAGTATAGATGTGCAGGTACTGCCTGTGCCTGCCAATACCTACATCAGCCATTGGCCCTACATTAAGATAAGAGCTTTTATGTATCACATTGGTGCCATAGGTACCACCCCTGTTGTCTGAGCGGAAGCGCCCAAAATCGAAGGCGTATTGCTCAAAGGCAACAAGCCCGCCATAATACCAGTGCCTGTTAACTTTTCTTAGATAATTTGCGTTACCGGCCAGTACTATTTCCGGGTTATAGGTAGGAACATTCACTTCAGAGTACGTCCCTGTAGCGAAAACAGGCCTGCCTGCACCCAGTTCAAGGCCTATTCTGTTCTGCGCATAGGTGAAGGCACCGCAGAGTAACAAGAGTGAAGTAAGTAGTTTGCATTTCATGGGCGAAAAATAAGAATTTTATTTGAAGGCTTATAGTGTATGGCTAAATAGTTACGAATGAAATCTGTTTCAGTATCATCATTATTTCAAGAAACAAATACCAATCCGGAAAGAAATATAGGTAGGCTTGAAAAAAGTAGCCACATTTCTGTGCAGAGTAGCATTGGTGGGGTCATCAGCCTTGCTCAGCTGGCTGGGCAGAAACCCGAAATCTTCGGTAAAAGTGAAGTAAAGGTGTTTGGTCATGGGCAGAAATTCAGTGAACCCAAAACCAATACGGGTAACCATTGAGTTAATGCCTTTTGCCTGATCTATAACACTGTCATAAGCTACACCGCCGTAGGGTGAGCGGGACCATTTGCGCAGGGTGTCTGATACGCCCACATTAAAGCCCACTCCGGCGTTCACATAAAAGTCGGTAGAACCTTTTTTACCGAGCGCCACCTGCATTAAAGGCGCGGCGAAAGCATAATTACTTTTATGCCTGATGCTGCCACCTATTATATTATCGTTCTCATTATCATAATACAGGTTGTACTGCTGGGAGAACGCAGTAAGCCCTATCCCGATCCTTGAGTTAAGTGTCTTTAAATAGTACGCGCCAAAGCCGATACCCACATCATAATTGTGCCGGGTAGCCAGGCCCGCGCCTGCAAATATCCCCGTTAATGAATAGGAAAAGCCCTGTAAGGAGCCAAAAATCAGCAGGACTGCGAGTAAAGTTCGTTTCATGCCTGAAAATTAATTAAAAATCTCAATTTCACAAATTCGCGACGCTGTTTTAGTTGGTAAACAGTCTTGGCATAAGTTTTTTAGCATGTGTTACATCTGATTTAGATTGACCAGTTTCCTATTTGCAATATGTTATATGCATTGTTGCCTTTTGCAAATCAATATAACTAGGGAATACCCACAATGCGGATATTTTAATAGAATTTTGTCTCCGATATTAAAACATGAGTGCAATAAAAACAAGACGTGATTACCACCTCACCCGTTTCAAGATAGAGAGGTTTCTTGAAAAAGGATTTGAAAATCTTACCCTCGAGGAAGAAGAACAGCTTCATAATCTCTCCAAAGAAATGACCCGTTATGAAATGGTGCATTTTCCGGTGCAGTTAAAAAAGCCTGCCGTTACCAGCGGAAACGCAGATAAGGAAGAGTAAGTGCTAATGTCTTATGCGATTGTATATCATTGCAACCCTAGGGGGCCAAGCTATGTAGATAAAGGCACGCACTACTCGGTACTCAGATGTCCCACACTTGCTTTTGTGGGACACATACCCGCAGTCGATAACTTTCTCCTATATAATTTTATTTTTTGAATTTGGGAGCTGTGCCTTGAAATTTTATTTTTTAAATTTAACCAAAATGCACTTTCCCGTATAACTTTGCGCCCTGGTTATGGGGCATAAAAAGTTAGTCAAATTCGCGGCTATAGATACGTACAAAAATGTACTGCAATACCCTGAAGGGATGCGGGGAGAATGGAACACATTTTTTAATAATAATAACCCGATAACCCTGGAGCTGGCATGCGGTAGGGGCGAATACAGCGTTAACCTGGGCCGGCAGCATAGAGAGCGCAACTTTATAGGGATTGATATAAAAGGCAATAGGATATACAACGGGGCCAAAACCGCACTGAATGAAGGGCTGGATAATGTAGCTTTTCTCAGGGCCCATATAGGGCAGATAACCAATTTTTTTACAACTGATGAGGTGAGCGAAATATGGATTGTCTTCGCTGATCCTTTCCTGAAAAAAGGAAAGGAGAAAAACAGGCTCACGCATTTTCGCTTTTTACACGCCTACCAGCAGATAATGAAAGCCGGTGGTAAAATAAATCTTAAAACCGATTCAAAAGTTTTATATGATTTTACGCTCGAAACAATAGCGGAGCAAAAATGTATTATACACGAAAATATTGCTGATATTTACGGGCAGGGTAAAGCAACCGGGCCTTTAGCCATTCAGACCTACTACGAAGGCAAGCACCTTGCCGATGGCAGAACTATTTACTATGTATGTTTCTCCCTGCCTTATGCGTCCATAGAGCTGACCGGGCGCTTTAAAGACAAATCAATAATGGATGATGTGGAAGGGGAAACCAACGATGAAGCCGGGGAGGTAGAAGGGTAGCTCCTGCTTTCGGGTAATCACATTTTTGACGACATAACAATTATCAGCGCTTGAAAGAAGGCAAAGATTATATTATACTGCCTGACGGAAGGCTCGTATTTACCGCTTCCTACCTCACGGAGCGCGGCTACTGCTGTGGCAATGGTTGCCTCAATTGCCCGTTTGAGTATATAAATGTGCCTGAGCCGAAGCGATCCCGGTTATTAAATAATGTTAATAGGAATGGCCATGCATAAAGATAAAGAGGGTATATACGCGGCTGTTTATGATGTGGTGCGCTGCATACCCTCCGGCAGGGTAACTAGTTATGGTGCCATTGCAGCGGCAATAGGTGCCGCGTCAGGTGCCAGGCTGGTTGGTTATGCCATGAATTTCAGCCACAATGAAACGCCACCAGTGCCCGCCCACCGCGTGGTCAACAGCAAAGGTTTACTCACCGGCAAATTCCATTTTTCGCCACCGGAGCTGATGGCAGAATTGCTGGAAGCGGAAGGCATAAATGTTACAGACAATAAAGTACAGAATTTTGCTGCTGTGTTCTGGAACCCGCTCACAGAGCTTGACATAAACCGCGTGGCGTAATGTGGAACAGTTTTTGCAATACTGTAAAATAAATAAAGGGCAACGCCCGCACACACATGTTCAAATATAAATATTCTGCAAAGCTTCTACTTCCGGTTTTTCTTGTTCTCGTTACTTTGATGCTTGCAACCTCCTGTAAAAGAAACCGCAAGTATAAAAAGGAAGTTCATACTGATTTTTCTTATGATGATTTTGCCGCACAATTGGAAGTCGCCATTCCCCCGTTAGATACTCTGGATAAGACATTATATCGCTCGTTAAAGCATAATATGATGTACGCTTATGCGCATAATGATTATGACCCTATATGGCTCTCGCACGGTTTAAAGGCCGATAACTCAGCCGAACTGTTCTTTAAAGAACTGGAAGACCTACAGTGGGACGGCTTAGACCCTGAACGCTACCAGCTGGCCAACCTCAGGAAGCTGCAGGAAAAGTTAGGCAAGAAAGAGACCACCCTGGCTGATGCCATTGCTTTTGATACTGCTGTTACACACAGTTACCTCTCCGCTGCGAGCGATCTTTTATTTGGATATATTACCCCGAAAAAAGCGGACTCACTCTGGTTTCACGTTAATGATACCACCTGGAAGGCTGCCGATTGGCTGACGAATATACAGGTAAAATATGTTTCGCTGAACGAATTCAGGAGTAAGGTACCCACCTACGAACTGTTGAGGGCTGAGTATAAGCGCAACAGGCAACTGGCCACGGATACGGAATTAAACAATAGTATAGCAGCGCTGAATAGTGGCGATTATGGTGAGCTGGACAAGGGAGAAATAATAGAAAATATTATTAAAAAACAGGTTCCGTGGATAGAAGAGGGAGTGGAAGGCAGCCCCTTACTAATTGCCTATCAAAATTACATTGGTCTGAAGCCTACCGGCAAAACCGACAGCGCTACGCTTTCACTGCTGGCACAGCACCCTGATTCAACACTGCCGCGTATAGCTGCAAACCAGGAACGAATCAGGTGGATGCAGCAGGATTTCGGAGATCTGTATATCATTGTTGACGTGCCGTTAATGCAGCTGTTCCTGAGGCAGGGTGGCAAAAATGCCATGCACATGAATGTGGTGGTTGGAAAGTATGTGAGGCAGACCCCTTCATTGTATGCAAGAATGGCCAATGTGGTAATAAATCCGCCGTGGGGTGTTCCGCCTACAATACTGAAACAGGATGTGTTACCTGGGTTGGAAAAAAGTGGCGCCGCGTATCTTGATAAGAAAGGGCTGACAGCCTATGACAGGAGGGGAAAGGCAGTTAATGGTTCCCGGATAAACAGCAAAAATTACAATAATTATACCTACAAGCAGGCGCCTGGCGATGATAACGCCCTGGGCTATGTTAAGTTCAATTTGCCCAACCCATGGGATATTTACCTGCATGATACCCCTCACAGGCTGGACTTTGATAAGCCCGATCGTGCCCTCAGTTCCGGCTGCGTGAGGCTCAAATACCCGCAGGAGATGGCATTATATATACTTGGTGAACTGGAAAAGAAGAAAATTGACCAGCCAAAGCTGGACTCTATTATACAAACCCACGTAACCCAGTGGAATATTTTATCTAATAAAATACCTGTTCATATCGCATACCTTACTGCCTTTGAAGACACTCTTGGCCAGCACATCAATTTTACCCGCGACATCTATCGCAGGGACGGAAAGCTGATAGCCTTGATGGCTTCCAATGCGTCAAAAAAGTAAAATTAAAATATTTTTTAGTTAATAGGTACAGGCAGCCCATTGGGTTGCCTGTACCTATTAGTAGGGTACTATTGGTAATTGCCCTGCGAATGTCGGGAATTAGTTTTTATGGTAGCCCTTTAGCCTATTAGCTATGTAGCTAAATAATTTCAATGTACCCTTTCTCCTTGGGAGCAGAACAGTAGCCTGCCTTATCGAATAGTTTGCACTTTGAAAGCATGGAAAAATTCAAATCACTTGCGGATGATTTTTTTAAGGCCCGATTTTTATTGCCATGAAAAAATTATCGTAGATTTAGTTTTTGTTTTGGGAACCTTATGAGAGAAGGGCAGTTTATAAAGCGTAACCTGGAGCGCTGGGAGAGTTATCAGCAACCTTCTGAAGACCCTGATGAAGTGGCGAGGCAGTTTACCTGCCTGGTTGATGACCTCTCTTACGCCAAGACATTTTACCCCGGCAGCAACACCATAAAGTATATCAACGGAATAGCCGCCAATATATATCTTTCTATTTACCGTAATAAGAAGGAGAAGAGCCAGCGGTTGCTTACCTTCTGGAGCCACGAGTTGCCATTGGTTATTCACAGGCACCATCGGTTGCTGCTGTATACGTTTCTGTTTTTTATATCCTTTATATTTCTGGGTGTGCTTTCTGCTTACGCTGATCAGGATTTTGTGCGGGCGGTGCTGGGTGACCACTATGTAGATATGACAGAAACCAACATAGCCAATGGCGAACCTTTCGGGGTATACAACAGCGGCAACGAGCTGGCCATGTTTCTGAGGATAGCTTTTAACAACATAAAAGTCGCTTTCAATACCTATGTTTTCGGCATTACACTGGGCGTGGGTACCTTATACCTGCTCTTCCACAACGGCCTGATGATAGGGGTCTTTGAATATATGTTTTTTCATCACAATCTTGGCTTTAAGTCGGTAATGGTGGTTTTTGTGCATGGCACGTTGGAACTGTGGTCGATAGTTGTGGCTGGTTGCGCTGGCCTTATGCTGGGCAATTCTATCCTTTTTCCTAAGACCTTTACAAGAATGCATTCCCTGAAACACGGGGCGAAGGACAGCATAAAACTCATTATTTCGCTGGTGCCGGTTTTTATAGTGGCTGCGTTTTTTGAAGGATTTGTAACCCGGCACACGGGTATGCCTTTATGGCTGAGTCTGCTCATCCTTCTTGCTTCAGCTGCATTCATTGTATGGTATTATGTTATTTACCCTATAAAAGTTGCCCGGAAGGAAAAGTAATATGCGCAACCTGCTCACAGCCTTTTTATTGACAGTTGCGGCGTTATGCGGCGGTGTACACCCCGCGGCTGGGCAATCCGCGGCAAGCTGGAAGCGGCTCACGGCTGATACTGTTTTCAACTATAAAAATGAATTGGAGCCTGTGGCTACGGTAAACAAGTCCGCTTCACAGGGGGGAGGATTGGAGCGTTTTTTTTTAAGGCTGCTGCAATTGTTTTCGCATGGGCTGGGGAGTTTTATATTCTGGTCGGCGGTGGTGGGCGTCGTGGTTTTTGTGGTATACAAAGTAGTACAGAACAGGGGAAACCTGGCTTTCGCCTGGAAGCGCCGGAACAGGGGCGTGTTGCCTGCAGAGGAGGAAGAACTTACGGGAACTGACTGGGCCGCGCTGATGCAACAGGCTATGGCGGCAGACGATTTTGCGCTGGTGGTGCGCTACGGCTACATGCGGCTGCTGCAACTGCTGCAGGAGCGACGACTGATACAATACAGGCAGGACAAAACCAATGTTGACTACCTTCGCGAACTGGAAAGCACACCCTTCAAACAACAGTTCAGCCAGCTTTCCCGGCAGTATGAATATGTTTATTACGGTAAGTACCCTGTAACCGAAGCTGCTTATGGCAGGTATATCGATTTGTTTAACGAAGTAAAAGCCCGAATAACCAATTCATGAGGCGCCGGTGTACATATCACCTGCTGTTATTATGGCTTTTTGTAGCCACAGCTCCCGGTTGCGGTAAACTGAAGGCCCGCATTGACCCTGAGAAGTGGCGGATAACACTGAAGCAGGACGATAAAAAGCCATACGGAGCCTATCTCGGGTATGAGTCGTTAAAGCGGTATTTTCCTGGGGCAACTACTACCATACTTCCACCGCAGTACCGGTTTACTAGTATAGACGAAAAAATGAGGCGGGGTAAGCAGCCTAATGTACTGGTGCTCGCCGGGCTCCGGTTTTATATTTCAGAAGAGGAACTGAGTGCGCTGGAGGCTTTTGTGCGGGATGGCAATGAAGTGGTGATATTCAGCAACAGACTTGATGGAAACCTGGAAAGCCGCCTGGGGATAGAGAAACTGGGCGGTATGGAAGAGGCCTACATTACCGACAGTGCAAAACTGACGGTGAACGCCCGCTTGTTGAGGTTGGCTGGTAATGACAGTCTGTATGGCTACAGGGGCAGGGCGCTAAATGGTTTTTTTAGGCCATTAGAAAGTGAAGAGGAGGGGCAGTCTGTCGATTCCACCACTGACCTGAACGCTAATGATACAAGCATAACGCCGGAAGTAGAAAACACGATTGATACGCTGATTGATTCATTGCAGCAGGCCTATGCTGACGATAATATTATATGGCGTATAGATACCCTTGGGTATGCAGACAGCGAGGCAAATTTTTTGCGGATTGGTATAGGCGAGGGGCACATTACCCTGCATGCCGCGCCGTTGGTTGTGAGTAATTACTTTTTATTACAGCAAGATAATATTAACTATCTGAACGCCGTTTGGGCATCGCTGCCTTCCCGTCCCGGCCAAATATACTGGGCCAGCTACTACAAACGGCGCGGGGAAAGCGCGAAGGTTTGGGTCCTTTGGCGGCACAGAGCTACAAAGTGGGGCCTTTCGCTGGCTATATTTGTTTTGTCGGTGTATATTTTATTCCAGGCGAAGCGGCGCCAGCGGGTGATACCGGTTTTGCCGCCCCTAAGGAATGATTCGGTTTCTTTTGTAGAAACAGTTGGCAGGCTGTATTACAACAAGGGCAATCATGCCAATCTTGCCCATAAAATGGTACAGCAGTTTTTGGAATGGGTGCGTGTTACCTATTATCTGAATACAAATATCATTAATGAAGATTTTATAATGCAACTAATGCAGAAAACGGGGCAGCCAGAGGAAAAGGCGCGCTCTCTTGTACTAATGATACATGAGATAAAAGCAGACAGCGCAACGCCTGATGATCCTTATCTTTACCGGTTGCACCATGCTATTGAAGACTTTTACAGCAATAAATAATAACGATGGAAACGCCTGAAATTAACAGTAACCCGGAGACCGGCTTTAGCGCACTTACTGAACTTACAGAACTGGTACAGCAGGGTGTGCATCAAATAATAGTAGGCCAGCACGCCATGACAGAGCAATTGCTGGCAGGTTTGCTGGCTGATGGTCACCTGCTTATAGAAGGGGTGCCGGGCGTAGCCAAGACGTTAACGGCCAAAATATTGGCCAAGCTGATTGATACCCGTTTTTCGAGGATACAGTTCACGCCTGACCTTATGCCCAGCGATGTGTTGGGCACCAGTATATTTAACCAGCAGGCGGGGTCTTTCCAGTTCAGGGCGGGCCCTGTTTTCAGCAATATTGTACTGATAGATGAGATAAACCGGGCACCAGCCAAGACGCAGGCCGCCTTGTTTGAGGTAATGGAAGAGCGACAGGTGACCATTGATGGCATTACGCATAAAATGCAGGCACCATTTATGGTAGTAGCTACCCAAAACCCCATAGAACATGAAGGTACTTACAGGTTGCCGGAAGCTCAGTTGGACAGGTTTATGATGAAAATAGTAGTTGGGTACCCAACACTGAAGGAAGAAGAGGAGATACTTACCCGGCACAACGGTCACCAGGTAGCAGAAATGCTGGCAGCACTACAACCAGTAATAACACCAGCGGCGCTGCACCAGGCCAGGCAAATGGTCCGCAACACCCAGATCACTCCCGAACTGATTGCTTTTATAGCGCGGATAGTGCATGAAACACGGCAAGATAAAAATATATACCTTGGCGCATCACCCAGGGCTTCTATAGCGCTGATGCAGGTTGCAAAGGCGTTCAGTGCACTGAGGGGGCGTGATTTTGTAATACCGGAAGACATTTTGCAGGCGGTGGCACCAGTGCTCCGGCACCGCATAAGCCTCACGCCAGAGCGCGAGATGGAAGGCGCGGATACTGACGATGTATTAAAAGAAATAACGGCGAGGATGGAGATACCCAGGGGGTGATCTGCCGGGTAACTGTCTTTGCCGGGCGTGGGAGTAATGTACTTTTGAAATTTCAGAAACGGATAAACAAATTATTTGAAATAATTGGATGAATATCTTCAGGAGATATATAGGTGATTTGCAGGTAAGCAACAGGTGGTATCTGTTGCTGGGCGCATGCGTTATCTTGTTTTTTGTGTCTTTTTTTTGGGATGCTCTGTTCCCTGTGGTGCGGGGTGTCACCTGCATGATTTTTTCATTAACAATTATTGATTATGCACTTTTGTTTTTTACTGCACGGGGTATAAAAGCGGGCCGCAGCGTGGAGCCGAGGCTTGAGTTAGGACAGGAAAATGAAGTGAATCTTTCGCTCGTTAATCGACACTGGTTCAGGGTGTCGGGGTTAATTATTGATGAGCTACCGGTTCAGTTTCAGTCGCGTGATTTTAAGTTACGGGTAATTATGGCAGCGGGGGAGGAAAAGCGGCTGAGCTATCCGTTAAAACCACTTACCCGTGGCGAATATGGTTTCGGTTACCTGTTGGGTTACATTTCATCGCCTCTTGGGCTGCTGCAGCGGCGTTACAGGCTGGCGGAGCCGGTAACCGTTAAGGTGTACCCGGCGTTCAGGCAATTGAAAAAATACGAATTACAACTCACCGCCACGCAGAATAATACGGCCCCGGGAATTAAAAAATTACGCCGGTTGGGGCATAGCCTTGAATTTGAGAAAATAAAGGAATATGTGCCCGGCGATGATGTGCGAACCATCAATTGGAATGCGACCGCAAGGAGCACTAATATGATGGTGAATACCTTTACTGACGCACGGCAGCAACAAATATACTGCCTTATAGATAAAGGGCGTAATATGAAGATGCCTTTTGACGGCATGACCCTGCTTGATTATTCGGTAAATGCCGCTCTGGCGCTGTTACATGTAGCGTTGCTGAAGCAGGACAAGGCGGGACTTATTACCTTTTCAAATAAAATAAATGACGTGATAACCGCGGACAGGCGGAGTGGGCAGCTGCATACCATTATTGAAACACTTTACAGGCAGCAGACGGCCTTTAATGAAAGCGACTATGAAGCCGTTTGGGCCATGATGCGGAGGCGGGTAACCCAACGCAGCCTGGTGTTGCTTTTTACGAACTTTGAGACTTTTTCGGCACTGGAGCGGCAGATGCCGTTTCTGAGGCAAATAGCGAAGAATCACCTCATGTGTGTTGTTTTTTTTCAGAATACATTGCTTGAAGAGTTACACCATTCTCAGCCGGACGATATAGAGGGAATATATATTAAAACTATTGCTGACCAGTTTGCATATGACAAGCGGCAAATAGTAAAGGAGTTGCGCAGGCATGGCATTTTATCGGTTTTGACTACTCCGCAACGGTTAAGCGTGGATATTATTAATAAATATCTTGAACTTAAATCTCAGCAGATGGTTTAAGAAGGCCGTGGTTCCGATATTTTATTTATACGTGTATTTGCTATTGTCGAAATATTGGTGCTTGTTGATGGTTATTGTTGATTAGATTGAATATGTTAAATTATTAGTTTGTTCTGCGTGGGTAAGGTCAAACGAAATATTACGATATATCAGAAAATTTACGTAATTTGCCGTGGCATAGGGCTAAAAAATGAAAATGTGTTTTCCCGTTTATAAAAAGCAAACCTTTTTACGGTAAACATTGTCTTTATATAAGCCGGAGCTTTATCAGTTTTTTGAATTTCAGGCAATTTTTAGAACATTACGGTGTATAATTAGTTAATTATGAGGAAATTATATTTTTTGTTGGCGCTATTTTTCACGTCATTCTTTGAAGTTTCCGGGCAATATAATACTCCCCAGAATACGATTTGGGCATTTGGTACAGCAGCAGGACTTGATTTTACATCCGGATCCCCTTCGCCAATAAGAACCGCTATCAGTACCTCAGAAGGCTGTGCGTCAGTTTCCGACGCATCGGGCGCATTACTTTTTTATACTGATGGGCGCCGGGTTTGGGACAGAACAAATGCGGTAATGCCTGCAGGGAGTGCTATAGTCTCTTTCGGTACCTCAAGTTCTACTCAAGGTGCACTCATATGCCCGGTGATAGGGACTACTTCTCAATATTATATATTTTCCCTCGAAGACTATTTGGGAAGCACAGGCTATTGCCATCTGGTGTATTGTATCGTTGATATGAGCATGCGCACTGGCCTGGGCGATGTTGTTGCCTCCTCTGTGGGCACTACTATGACCAATTTGCTGGGGGAAAAAATGACTGCTATACCGGGTGATAATTGTGATCTGTGGGTAATGGTGCACAGGAGAGATTCAACTAAGTTTCTGGCATACAACGTAAGCGCATCAGGTGTGTCAACCACTCCGGTGGTTTCCACAGTGGGTACCCGTACCGGTACCAATTCATATATTGTAGGCGTTATTAAATCTTCAAATGACCGCACAAAGATTGTCTCTCAGCAGTACACTGTAGGGTCAGGGTCAGGTACTGAGTTGTATGACTTTAACCCGGGCACAGGCGTAGTTTCCAACTGTAGGTTGCTTGACTCTTCGACCAGCCAATACGGTGCAGATTTTTCACCTGACAATACTAAACTATATACCCAGGGCAGTGGGCAACTATATCAGTATGATATAACTGCCGGTGGGGGTACCGCCGCCGCAATTCGGGCCACCAAAACCAGCATTGGCAGCTGCTACACATGGACGGATATGCGCCTTGCCCCTGATGGTAAAATATATATGTTAGGCTCTACTACCAGCCGCCTTAATTGTATCGCTACTCCTAATGTGGCCGGTACTGGCTGTGGCTACACCACAAGTGCGGTTACATTACTCTCAGGCACCAGTGGCGTGTTCGGGATGACTAATATGTTTGTAACTGTGAGTGGTGGTGACACCACCACTCACAGGCGCGATACTGTTGCCTGTATCCCTACTACCTCAGGCACCATAACCATAGGCACCGCCATTACCGGTACCGGGTATATTTGGAATGATGGCGTGACCACGCAAACCCGCACTATTTCTGCCTTCGGTACTTACTGGGTGGTGATAGACAACGGCTGTCATAAAGATATTGATACTATAGTGGTGACGCGGCAGACGCCTACTTTTACCAACCGGATACATGATACTGCTGTTTGTGGATTGTTGTTTCCTATCACGCTTTCAGTGCCTTCCGGTTTTC
>JACMPD010000288.1 GCA_014377675.1 Taibaiella sp. | reverse complement strand
TATTCGGACGAAAAGGAAAAGGGAATCGCTGAGCTTCAAAAATGCATTACACTCGGCATGACAGAAAATAGTATAAAGGGTGCCAGGAATTTTCTTGATTGCTTACGATGGATTTGAATTTGCCTTTTTCTCCAACAAGATTATCTTACCTTTCTGGTACACCGACAAATATGATAGCAGTAACTACTGCATATCTTCAACCTGGTAATGTGTATACTTTGGCATTTTTTATCAATGGCCTTGAACGCCTCACTTCTGTCGCGACTTTCCAGCAAATCCAACGTATGTTGAGCAAACGCTTCCCTAAAATCTCAGCAGTTACAACTGCTTTCCACTAAAAAAAATTAGCCCGGCGCTCCAAAGAAGTAATAAAAAATTTTAGCCTAAATTTGCAGCCTGAAAGGTAAACAGCCGCAAAATAATAATCAATCATAAAACATGAACTTCAATCCCTGGCATAACGTAAGTTACGGTGATAATGTACCCAATACTGTTAACGCTGTAATAGAAATTCCGCGTAACTCAAGAGCAAAATACGAGCTGGATAAAGAAACCGGGATGCTGAAACTTGACCGCGTTCTTTACTCATCAGTCTACTACCCCGCAAACTATGGTTTCGTACCGCAAACCTATTGCGATGACAATGACCCGCTTGATATACTCGTGCTCTCACAGATAGATATGCAGCCACTATGCCTTGTAGAAGCAAAAATTATTGGTGTGATGCGCATGTTAGATCAGGGCGAAGCAGATGATAAACTTATTGCCGTTTGTGCTAACGATATGAGTGTAGCCCATATCAATGATATCAGCGAACTGCCGCCTTACTTTATTGATGAGTTAAGACATTTCTTTGAAGAGTATAAAAAGCTGGAAAACAAAGTAGTGAAAATAGAAGAATTCCAAAATGCAAGACTGGCTAAAAAAATTCTAAGCCACAGCATCAATGACTACAAGCTGAAGTTTAAAAAATAATATACTTACGCTGTTATATATGAAGCCGCCCGCACCTGCCGGGCGGCTTTTCTTATTAAAAACTACTCCATCCATTGTAACAACCGCCGACAAAAAGGGTGTTTTCCCCGTAGACACGTCATCGATTATTGCTGACTTTTACATCAGCAAATATTAAGACCTATGATCAACAGCAGACAAACTTTCGGCATACGGCTTACCCCAAGGGAAACAGAAATACTGGATCACATCATCAGCGGTATGCGCACAAAAGAGATAGCTGTGGCGCTCTCAATTGCCGAAAATACCGTAGATAATCACAGAAGAAATCTGATTAAGAAAAAAGGTGCCAAAAACTGCAGAGAGCTACTCAGCCGCAATAAGTACCTCACTGGTACTGATCATAAAGAGCGGCTAAGTTTTGCGCATTAAAATCACCGCAATCACCGGTAACCCAGCACATAAGCACATCGCACAACCCCTTATTTACATCCACCCACCCACAAAGACAACCATCCATATCCCGGTTGCGCAACAGGTCGGTTACCGTGAAAAATAGCCCGTTACTATCAAACCCATCGCTGAGCATGCACATCTGCTCTCCCTTTATACCCTGCCGTATACATATTTCACCCAACATAATATTCGGCAGGGTATATACAAATAGTGCCGGGCTGGGCATGGCTATCGTTTGCAGGTAGCTCATGTCGGCAGCAAGACAGCCATGTGCGGTGGTTAATACTACCGCAACATTGTCTTTGTTCATTGTGGCAGGCAGGCCTCCGGGGCCAAGTAAACACTCGGAGGCCAGCCATGCCCACCGGCACAGCCCGTCCATCTTAAAGAATTTAGGATAGTTGCACCCAAGCAGTTCGTATAGCTTCACAGCGCTTATACCTGCGGTCTCGGGCAGCGGCACACCGTTCCTTACTAC
>JACMPD010000032.1 GCA_014377675.1 Taibaiella sp. | reverse complement strand
CTGTTGTGGGTACCGGTACAGGAACTTATTCCGGGGATGGTGGACCTGCAACAGCTGCCTCAATAAATAACCCTTGCGATGTATGTATTGATAATTATGGCAATATCTTAATCGCCGATTATTTCAACGCAAGAGTAAGGAAAGTATCACCCGCAGGCATCATTACTACTTTCGCGGGCAATGGGCTTGTGGGCTACAGCGGTGACGGGAAAAGAGCCGATACTTCAGCTATCGGCGGAGTAACATCAATTTACGCGGATGCGTCAAACAATATTTATCTTGCAAGTATCTCCAATTCTATTGTTATTAAGGTTAACCCGGCAGGAATAATGTCAACGGTGGCAGGCGTTTTAGGGTCATATGTTTATTTAAATGATAACGTGCCAGCAACAAGTACCCCTATAAATGCAGGTGCAATAACAATGGACAGAACTGGGAACTTGTATATTTGTGACCAGATAAATAACCGTGTGCGTAAAGTAGATGTGCATGGCATAATACAGACCATAGCGGGAAATGGCACTATGGGTTCCAGCGGGGACGGTGGCCCAGCCACTGCCGCAGAATTAGGTCGTCCTGATGGCGTTGCAGTTGATACGTGCGGTAATGTATATATCCCAGAAGCTAATACCAACAGGGTACGTAAAGTAACCTACGATACATGCAGCATACCCAACAGCATAGCCACATACCAGCCTAAGGAAGTGGAGTTGTATCCTAACCCGGTAACATCTACTTTATTCGTTAGCTTCAACGAGGCAGGAACGTGGTCATTAACTTTATATGATATTTTAGGGAACACTGTTGCTACACTTAATTCTGTAAGAAATAATGCGGACATTGATTTAAGTAATGTTTCTCCCGGCGTTTATGTACTTAGGGCCATTAATATGAATAATGGCGGTAACGTGCTTATGAAAAAAATTGTTAAGAACTAAATTAATATATTGTCCCAAACAGAGGCAAGGTACTACCCGTAATATAAACTATTTTTTTACATATTTTTACAAATGTTTCAAGCGAAAAAATCTTCTTACTTTTTCTATGCTCAGCAGTTGGCCAACTTCTACTGAAACTTCAACTTCATCAGTAAGGTAATGGATGGCATAAGGGAATATGCGTAAATTTTCTATTCTTATTGTTTTATATCTTATGGAATGCGAAAATGGATTTATTTTAATTCCTTCAATCGCAATTTCTACTTCTTCCCTGAATTTTTTGGGAAGGTTGGCATTTTGATTTTTATACTATTTTCGGGCCTGAACAAGGTCAGAATATGCCGATGGCAGTAAGCGCACCTTATACCGTTTTATCCTCCTGCTTCATTTTAAGGGCAATCTCATCCCAGTCAAGAGTGTCATCAGTATTTTTATGGTATTGCGCAAGGCGGTTATCCAACAGTTTTTTCTGCCAGTCAGGGATTTCAAGATGTAATGCCTCCGATACCTGATTCCACTCTTCTATAGGCAAAAAGACGCCCACAGGATGTCCCGTTTTATCATATGTGAACTGTGGATTGATGCTCATTATTCAAAGATACAATATTTCAGTATTATTTAGAGTAATGCCGGCATTAAAATGGCTGCCTCTCGTAACGACGAAGCGGGAAGTTTCAACCAGTACAGAGACATACAGCCATCCGTGTATGTTTATGGTGCGGGAGGTGTATCACACCACATCCTCAATCCCCGCCAATACCTTTTTCATATAGCTGTCAATATTCCCAAAAAGAAAGTCAGGATATTCAGCGCTGAATTTAGCCTTTACAAAGCCACCAAGCAAAGGTCTTGCGGCGGGCTGGTTCAGCTGTGTGGTAGAAAGCGGGATAAGGTCATATTCTGCGCTGGGAAAGTAGCTAAGTACGCGCAGGGCAAGTTCCACCCTGTTCAGGTAGTCGGTGCTGCCTATGTGGTAAATGCCGGCCTTGTTATCCCGCAGCAACACAAACATGGCACGGGCTATATCCCAGGCGTTGGCCGGAGAGGCGTATTGATCATAAGGCAGCTTCAAAGTGAGCTTTTGGTTGTTTTTGCACTGGTCTATAATGCGGGCAATAAAGTTTTTGCCTCTCAGCTCATCACCATATACATTGGTAACCCTGAGGGCGAGGGCATCTGGCAGGGCGGCCAGCACTGCTTGCTCTGCCTCCAGCTTGTGGCGGGCGTAAACGCTCAGCGGGTTTACCGGCGCGTCTTCGCGGTAGGGGCCATTAACTCCGTCAAAAACATAGTCGGTGGAAATATATACCATACGGGCGTTACATTGCTTCGCCAGCGTTATCAGGTTCAGGGTGCTTTGCACGGTTTTGTCATAGCTTTCCTGCACATTGGTTTCGCACAGGTCAACGTGCGTCAGCGCCCCGCAGTGTACAATAACATCAGGCGCGAACCCCGCCACATCAAAATTCATGTCGTGCTCAGGGTGCAATGTATCATAAAACACGGTATCATCAGTCTGAAAAGAAAAATAAGAGCCGACTACGTTCCAGCCCATTTCGGTAAAATGTTTCAGGCAATTGCCCCCCACCAGCCCGGAAGCCCCGGAAATAAATACTTTCATACGTTGTTATTATTGCCGTTAAAAGTACAAAAGAGGCGTTGCTTTCTGTGGGGTAAAAAATGATTTTAATTTATTTTTTTGTACTAATATTATCCATTGTACCTCCTCCGTTGTGCTGCGTAACACACTCCCGTCTTTTTTATCACATACTTAACAGCATGCCTGCCTTATTAAGCCATAATTTTTTAATCTTTGTTCATGCTGCGGTTTACAGAATTCAGGAAAGATTATGGTGCTGGGGTGGTGATAGCAATTCTGGCTTTGGAGCTGGAGCAGGGTATTTACTGGCTTAAGGGTGAAAATGGCTCCGGTAAAACAACGCTCATAAAATCAATAGCCGGGTTGATGCCTTTTGAGGGGGAGATAGCCGTGGCAGGCATCAGCATAAAAAAGGAGCAGACCGCCTACCGGGCCATTGTAAACTACGCCGAAGCAGAGCCGCTTTACCCGGCGTTTATACCCGGCAGTGAACTGGTAGACTTTTACAGGCGTATGAAGAAGGCAGAAAGCAAAGCAGTAAGCAGGCTGGTGGATGCATTGGGTATTGGTGGCTTTATGGCTAACAACACAGGCACCTACAGCAGCGGAATGGCCAAGAAGCTTTCGCTCGTACTTGGGTTTATAGGTAACCCAAAACTGGTGCTGCTAGACGAGCCTCTGATAACCCTTGACCAGCAGTCGGTAGCCAATCTGCAGCAACTGGTAGGGGAGTACCTTAATCTTGGGGTGTCATTCCTGGTTACCTCGCATCAGGAGGTTACATTCGGGCCGCATACCCATACCCGGCTGGTTGTTACAGACAAAACACTTTCGAAAACCTGAAATATATGAATGGTATAACGGCAGTATTTGATAAGGTTTTCGTAAAGCGGTTCTATAAAGTGAATGCCGGTTTCTTTCTTACGGTTCTCATTCTGGCTTTTGGCATTATGAGCGGGCAGGAAACAATTATGCTGCACCATGGCGTTATGCTGGCCATGAATAACAATCTGGCGCACTGCGGTATCGGGTTGCTGGTGTTTGCGCTGTATGGTTTCAAATGCCTTTCTTTTTTGCTCAAAGTGACTGATGAGCCTGAAAATACCTTCCTCTATGAGTTGCAGTCGCTTCCGGGTTTTACGCTTTTCATTCTGTTGGCGCGGCTCACAGTTTCAGTTTATTCACCGCTGCTTATTTACGCTGTTATCACTGCGGTGGTGGGGTTCAGGAGCGGCCATATTATAATGCCATTGCTCATTGCCGCCTCCCAACTGTTGCTTTGCGGCGGCATAGCAGCGGTGCATCTCCGGCGGATAACCGGTACGTGGAAAGCGCCCATCATCAAACTGCCCGCAATACCGGGTATACTTAAAAAAGGTTATTTTACTTACCTGCTCTCCTTTTCGCTGGATAGTATGAAGGGTACTTTTATGGCGGTAAAGTTGTTTTCGCTGCTGCTGTTGCAGGTAATGGTTACTGTGAATGAAGAAAAGGTAAGCAGGGAAAATATTTGTATCTTGCTTATGTTCCTTATTTCAGCTCATGCACTGCTGCCGGTGCACTACGTAAAGTTCGCTGAAACGCGATTATCTTTTTTGCGCAATATGCCCATGAGTCTGCTGCGCCGTTTGCTGCTGTTCGTGGTCACATATAGTATTATTTTCCTGCCTGAGCTGCTCTTCCTGCTGTGGAATGAACACAGTGTGTTGCCAGTGGGTGTTATCCTTTCGTTATATGCTACAGCGGTATCACAGCTGCTGTTGTACACCGCGCTGCAATACCTGCCCGGCATTACTACCGACAGATACACAGGTTTTGTATTTGTATTGTTCTTCGTGAGTATGATGTTGCTGGCCGCCCTGAGCCTCTGGTATCTTTTTATTGCGGAAACACTTGTGGCAATCGCCATTTATTTTTTCCGCTACTACCGCTATGAAATGAAAGCGGATGAGCAATAAGTGCCCCCTCACATATAATAAAACTACTTAAAATACATTCATCAATGCCCGCAACTCTGTTACTTCATAGGTTGGCTTGTGTTTGTGCGCGGTGTTGTGCTGGTTAAAATACACGGTGTCCCAGCCCGCGTTTATAGCGCCCAGTATATCAATATCGGCCGCATCACCTATCATTATGCTGTCGTTCATGTCAGCGTTGGCCAGTTGCAGTGCGAAGTCAAAAATTTCCTTATAAGGCTTCATGCTGTTGCTGCGCTCTGAGGTGATGAGGTGTGTAAAATACCTCGATATGCCGGAGTACTGGAGCTTGAGCCGCTGCGTGGTTTCAAAGCCATTGGTTATCAGGTGCATTTCATAGCGTCCTTTACAATGGTCCAGCAGTTCTTTGGCGTGTGGCAGCAGCAGCGTTTGCGTGGGCAGTATTTCAAGGTAGGCTACACCCAGTTCGTGAGCCAGTGCGGTATCGGCAACTTTGTGGTCAAGCAACATAAGCCACATGCGCTTCCAGCGCAGCTCATCACGCTTTATAAAGCCTTTGCGGTAGCGGTCCCACAGTTTGTCATTATGTACTATGTAAGACTTGAACATTGTATCAAAATCTTCAATCCCCCGGCTTTTGAGGTCATATTCCTGGTAAAGTTTGCGGAGCGTAACTTCGGAATTGCGGTCAAAATCCCACAGGGTGTGGTCCAGGTCAAAAAAAAGATGTTTATAGGTTTTTGGCATTTCAGTAGATGTTTTGGGTACACTGCCTCACCGGCTTTTCGGCGAGGGGGCAGTGTAAAATTCATTTATTTATCTCCGCAAGCGGTAAATAAAGAAGCTATTCCGGCTTTCCGGAATAGCTTAAAATTTTTTGATATTAAAGAATTACATGGTTTTTTTGCGGTAGTAAATCCTGTCATCGTTGAACTCGGTAAGTGCCTGTAAAGGCGCGTTAGCCATGCGCTCATAAATGCGTGATATTTCTATCTGCTCTTTGTTCTCATGTATTTCCTCTAGGTTATCAGCATGAACCGAAAATTCATCCAGCTTGCGATGCAGTTCTTCCTTCATGGTAACCGAAATCTGGTTAGCGCGCCTTGACACTACCGAAATGGACTCATACAGGTTGCCTGTTTTATTTTTAAGTGCAATTACATCACGGGTTTCCAACAGTGGATTCACTGATGCAAATGATTTTTTATTTGTGCTCATCGCGTATTTTTTTAACGTTGTTTGTTGCTTCTGAATTTATCTTTCCCCCATCAGCCAATAATTTCGACTGCGGATAATTATCTTTTAGTTCCCGGTACGCGCTTATTGTATTGGCATAGCGCTCTTCCTGCTTCTCAGCTACGCTTGCCTTCGCATAGCGGAACATTGATTTCATTATCATGTACTGGTACAGGTCGCTGCTGGGTGACTCAGGGTAGTCTCTGAGTACACTTTTGTAAGCTACTGTAGCGGCCTTGTACTGGCTTATGTTGTAGTAAAGTTTTGCTGCGTCTGCCGCTTTCATTTCCAGCTTTTTGTGGCTGGCGTCAATATATCCGTTGGCTTCAGCTATCCTGGCAGAGCGGGGATACCTGTTTACGTAAGATTGCAGGGCTTCAAGTGCTTTTATCGAATTGGTCTGGTCTAGAGTGTACTTGGGAGCGTATTTAAAAAGGCACACGGCACTCATAAATTCACACTCTTCAGCGTCTTTACTGGCCGGGAAATACTCTGTAAAATTCTTGAATGAATAAGATGCCTCTACATAGTCTTTCAGGTAGTAAAAGGTATAAGAATATCTATAGAAAAGTGCTTCGAAATTGCGCGTGCTTTTCATAATGGGTATCAGCTCCCGGTACAGTTCATTGGCGTGTGAATATTCTTTTTTATCAAAATATTCATTCGCCTTTGTGAGCTTGTAATTCACATCGGTGCTTTTCCTTATTTTCTCATACTGCCCGCATGAGGGGAGCAGGGTGAAACTTAATAACAGATACAATAAAACGTGAAAGCGTCTGAGCATAAAGAGGGCAAATATACTTATAAAATCGGTTTAACGGGCAACTGCTCTTCAAAAGTGTTGTTAAACTATAATGGTTACGTTGATTGCGCTGGAGGGTATGGGACACACACCTGGTAAACCTCGTATTGGGCTTTAACAACCAATTATTGTTCTTCCGGGTGAACAAGCCAGAACTCATTATTATATGAAATTATGTTTATGTGAAATTCGTTTTTGTGGTCTAAAACGGAGCGATGTTGCCCCTTTATTAACAGCTGGTTATTTTATAAACACTTAATAAATAGTAAGTTATATCGCCCGCCTGGTCGGTTGTGCTTCTAATTCACACGTTATCCACACTTATCCACATTGTTTGTGCACAATTGTGAGCTTAATTAATGATAACACAGCTGGAAATGAAGCCTGTAAAGGGTTTGGGGTTTATGCGTTATGTGTGGATAAAGATGTCTTTAAAAATTCATTATTAAGTCTGAAAAAAGGTGTTCTTTTGTGTAGAAAAGTAGTAAAAAGTGTTTTTTTTGGTTTTATGGCAATGTTCAGAGGGCAATTTCCGGTTACGATAGATTTAAAGGGGCGTTTTCTGCTCCCCGGAGATCTGCGTAAGCAATTGCCGGAAGGAGCAAAAAGGTTTGTCGTTACACAGGGCTTTGAAGAATATCTGCTGATGTACCTAGTGGAAGATTGGGATCCTATTGCTGAGAATATCAATGAAATGGATGATATGGACCCTGAAGTAAGGGTATTTAAGAGTATGTTTCTTAACCCTGCTGAAGATGTGGAAACGGATAGTGCGGAGCGGGCCATGATATCTAAAACGTTGTACGATTATGCTTTTATTACAAAGGATATGATCATCATAGCCTCAGGTGACAAATGGGAGTTATGGGACAAAGTAACCAGGGAAAAATATGTAGCGCGTAACAAGCCGGTAATGCCTGCCATAACAGGTAATATTTCTCAAAAATACGATAACCCTTTCAAAAAGAAGAAGAAAAATGACTAACCAGGATTTTTACCACACAACGGTGCTTTTGCACGAGGCGGTAGATGGCCTGGCAATAAAAGAAAATGGCGTATACGTGGACGCCACATTCGGGGGAGGGGGACACAGCGGTGAAATTCTGGCAAGATTAGGCGCCGCAGGAGTGGTGATCGCTTTTGACCAGGATGAAGACGCGTGGCGCAATAAACCTGATGATGTGCGGCTTGTGCCGGTGACTGAGAACAACAAATACCTCCGCCGCTTCCTGAGGCTCTATGGCCACACGCAGGTGGATGGGGTACTGGCTGACCTCGGAGTAAGTTCTTTCCAGTTTGATACTGCCGGCAGGGGTTTCTCGCTCAGGTATGACGGTCCGCTGGATATGCGGATGGACCAGCGTGCCGAGCTGACCGCTGAGCAGGTGCTCCGCACCTACACAGAACCGCAGCTGCACAAAATATTTGAGCAGTATGGCGAGGTAAGGAACGCAAAGCAACTTGCGAAGCACATTGCTGAGCAGCGCAAGGGCAGGAAGATAAACACCATTGCAGCGTTGAAAGCAGTGTTGGAACCGGTGATAATGGGTAACCCGAACCGCTACCTCGCACAGCTTTTTCAGGCGCTGCGGATAGAGGTAAACGATGAACTGGGGGCACTGAAAGATTTGCTGCAACAGGCGGCGGACAGCCTGAAGCCGGGGGGAAGGTTAAGTATTATCTCTTTCCACTCGCTTGAAGACCGCATAGTGAAGCAGTTTATAAAGCGCGGCACATGGGATGAGGAGCATGAATTGATAGAAAAGGTGAAACCACCGCTGAAAGCAATAAACGCCAAACCGATAGAACCAACTGAAGATGAAATAAAGAGAAACCCAAGAGCAAGAAGCGCAAAACTGAGAATAGCTGAAAAATTATGAGTACAGAGGAGCAAAATATTACAAGGGAGCCCGTAACGCCGGCACAGCAGGTAAGGGCTGACTGGCGCAAGCTGGGCGAAAAGCTGTCTTACAAGGCGATAGTGAGTAATATTCCTTTTATATGTTTTGTAGCGGTGCTGTGTGTGTTTTACATAGGCAACAGCCACCACGCGGTGGAGATACAACGCGATATGAATGCGCAGACCAAAGAGCTGAGAGAGTTGAAGTGGCGGTATACTGATGTGCAATCTCAGCTGATACAGGCAAGGGCTGAAGCGGCAGTAATGAAAAAGGCGCAGGAATCAGGATTGCAGCCCGCGGTAATGCCGGCATATAAAATAACAATGAAGTAATAATATAATAAATAGACAACCAAGTAAATAGAAAAGTTAAGTGGGCATCAGGAGAGACATACGGTTCAGAGTATATATAGCGTTTACAGGCATTTGCGTGTTTGGGGCACTTATTATATACAAGGCCGCTCGGATACAAGTAAAAGAGGGCAAAGCCCTGATAGCCGGTGCCGTGCAGAAACATACCCGTATTGATACCCTGCGCGCCGACAGAGGCAGCATATTTACTGAAGACGGCACTTTGCTCAGTTCTTCCATCCCTGAGTTTGATGTACATATCGATTTTTCAGTTATTGATTCGGCCTTGTTCGCAAAAAGGATTGATACACTGTGCCTTTGCCTTTCCAGGCTGTTTCCGTCAAAAAGTCAGGGTGAGTTTAAAGAAGAGTTTGTGCGCGCTTATGAAAATGAAGAAGGCTACTACCCGCTGAAAAGAGGGTTCCTGAAGTATTATGAATACCAGCAGTTGAAAACGTTCCCTATATTCAGCAAGAGTAAAAACACCGGCGGGCTAATAGCCAAGTCGGTTGACAACCGGGAGATGCCGTTTAACAGGCTCGCCAGCCGCACCATTGGCACTGTGAAGGATACCAACTCAACCGGGCTGGAAGGCGTTTATAATAAATATCTCCGGGGTGTAAACGGCATACAGGTAGCCCAGAAAAGCGCCCGCGATATCTGGATACCAATTGACGGGTCTGAAACTGACCCCATGAATGGTAAAGATATTGTGACCACAATAGATATTGGTATACAGGATGTGGCAGACCACGTGCTCAGGAGCGTATTGGAAAAGTATGAATGCCAAAACGGGACGTGTATTGTAATGGAAGTTAAAACTGGCAAAATACGCGCACTTGTAAACCTTGGCCGCAAGGTGGATGGTACGTATGATGAACTGCTTAACTATGCGCTCATACCTACGGAGCCGGGCTCAACTTTCAAGGTAACAACACTGCTCGCGCTGCTTAATGATAAGTATATTAACGTAGACAATATGGTTGATGCCGAAGGCGGATCCATAAAGTTTAACGGAAAGACCATGAGAGATTCCCATCTCGGGCTTAGGAATATGCACATATGGGAGGCTTATGCACACAGCAGTAATGCTGCTATGGCCAAACTGGCTACAAAGTATTATAAAGACAATCCGTCGAAATACGTAAAGCACCTTTTTGACCTCAAGCTCGACCAGCCAACCGGCATTGACCTGCCAGGCGAGGCTGAACACAGGACTGTGGTGAGAAAACCGGGCGACAGACACTGGAGCGCTATAACACTGCCCTGGATGGCGACAGGCTATTCGGTATCAATAACACCAATGCATACCTGTATGCTCTATAATGCAGTGGCTAACAATGGCGACATGATGAAGCCCTACCTGGTCAGCGCGATAAAGGAATACGGCAAAAATGTAATAGTAATAGCGCCAACAGTAATAGCCAAGGTAGGTGACTCATCTACGGTAGTTCAGCTGCAGCGGTGTATGAAGGCGGTGGTAACAGACGGCACAGCCAAAGGCATTCAAAGTCCGTACTATACCATGGCAGGTAAAACAGGTACTGCCCAGGTGGCCGGTGGCGATGTGGACTACAGCGACGGACAATACCAGGGCTCATTTGTTGGCTATTTTCCGGCTGATGCGCCCAAATACACGGTGTGCGTGGTTATTAAAACCAAGCCCCACGCAGCTGTTTACTATGGCGGTGCTATAGCCGCGCCGGTTTTCAGAATGATAGCCGACCGCATTTTCGCCGCTAACATGGGCTCATGGGAAGCGCCGCTGGACAGTCTTGCCAAAACCGGAAACGGCAGGCTGACCGCAAAAATGGCTACCGCAAGGAACTACCGTAATCTCTTAAAAACAATAAAAATACCGGCAGTGGCGCCTAAAGAATACTATAATGAGCTCATGCAGCTTACTACTGATTCATCAAGGCATATTACCATACAGCCGGCAAAAATATATAAAGATTACGTGCCTGATGTAAAGGGCATGGGGCTGAAAGACGCGGTATATATACTGGAAACAGCAGGCATGAAGGTACATGTATCCGGGAAAGGGAAAGTGCAATCACAATCAATACTACCAGGAACAAGGATAATAAAAGGGGAAAATATAATACTACAGTTAAGCTAATGCGGATACTAAACGACATATTGAGCGCTATAAATCCTTTACAGGTTAAGGGTGATACTGCTATGCGCGTCAGTGACCTCTGCATTGACTCCCGCACTGTAAGCCAGGGTGCAGTGTTTTTCGCGGTGCCGGGCACGCTTTCTGATGGCCATAAGTTTATAGACAAAGCGATAGCGGCAGGAGCGGCAGCTGTTGTTTGTGAAACATTGCCCGCAAGCCTGGCTGAAGGGGTTACTTATATAAAGGTAAAAGACAGCGCGCATACAGCCGGGCTTATGGCTGACGCGTTTTACGGTGCACCCTCCGCCGTACTTACCGTTGTTGGCGTTACAGGCACTAACGGTAAAACCACTACCGCTACGCTGCTCTACCAGCTCTTTGAAAAACTGGGCTATAAATGCGGACTGCTCTCCACGGTACAGAACCACATACATACTGAAGTTGTAACGGCTACCCACACCACGCCTGATTCGGTTTCCATACACGCCTTGCTGAGGCGTATGGTTGATGCTGGTTGCACCCACGTGTTTATGGAGGTAAGCAGCCACGCCATACACCAGCAGAGGATTGCGGGCATCAGGTTCGCGGGTGGCGTATTTACCAACATCACGCATGACCATTTAGATTATCACAAAACATTTGACGAATATATAAGAGTAAAAAAATATTTCTTTGACCAACTGCCTGCCGGAGCCTTTGCGCTTACTAATGCTGACGACAAGCGCGGTATGGTAATGCTGCAAAACACCGCCGCTGAAAAGCGCGCCTACAGCCTGCAGGCACCTGTTGACTTTAAAGGCAAGGTGCTTGAAAATAATCTGTCTGGGCTTGTAGTGGTGGTGAATGGCACCGAAGCCCACTTCAGGATGATAGGCACTTTTAACGCTTACAACCTGTTGGCGGTATATGGCGTTGCGGTATTGCTGGGGGCAGACAAGATGGATGTGCTGGCCGTGCTGAGTGGCTTGCACGGCGCGCCCGGAAGGTTTGAAACGTATCTCTCTCCCGTAGAAAAAATATTAGGCATAGTAGATTACGCTCATACCCCTGATGCGCTCATTAATGTGCTGGCCACCATAAATAAGTTGCGCACCGGCGGGCAAAGGCTGATAACGGTAGTGGGCTGCGGCGGAGACAGGGACAAGACTAAGCGCCCGGTAATGGCCGAAGTAGCCTGCGAGCATAGCGATAAGGTAGTACTTACCGCTGACAACCCCCGCAGCGAAGACCCTGAAACCATATTGAACGATATGCAGGTGGGCCTTAAAGCGGGCCATCAGCGCAAAAGCCTGAGGATAACTGACAGGAAGGAAGCTATAAAAGTGGCCTGTTCGCTGGCAAACAATGGAGACATAATACTAGTAGCGGGCAAGGGACATGAAACATACCAGGAGATAAAAGGAGTAAAATATCACTTTGATGACAGGGAAATATTAACTGAAACTTTTAACGCGCTGAATTTATAATATATGCTGTACTACTTATTTAAATACCTGAATGAAGACCTTCACCTGCACCTTATTGGCTCGGGGGTGTTTAACTATATCACCTTCAGGGTAGCTATGGCCATTATATTGTCACTGGTTATCTCCATGCTGTTTGGCAAAAAGCTCATAGGCTTTTTAAGGAACAAGCAAATAGGCGAGACTATCCGGGACCTGGGCCTGGAAGGCGAAAAACAGAAAAAGGGAACGCCTACAATGGGCGGGCTCATTATTATCAGCGCCATCCTCGTCCCTACATTGCTGTTTGCGCGCGTGTTGAATGTCTATATAGTCCTTATGTTGGTATCTACAGTTTGGCTGGGTATTGTCGGCTTCCTTGATGACTACATTAAAGTATTCAGGAAAAACAAGGAAGGGCTGGCCGGCAAGTTTAAAGTGCTGGGACAGATAGGGTTAGGCATTATTGTAGGCACCACCATGTACTACAACAACAACGTGGTGATAAGCCGAGATGTTACCGGCGGCAAATCAGGCATACACAGCAGCGCTGAAAAACTGGAGAAGGGAACCTTTAACCGCAAAGACGAGAACGGCAAGGTGCATTCAATAGTGCATGTGCGCACTGCTACAACAACGCTGCCTTTTATAAAAACGCACGAGTTTAGGTATGAAAAAATAGCGGCTATATTCGGGCAGAAGTATATCAATTACACCACACCCATAATATATATTCTCTTTGTCATTTTTATAATAGTGGCGGTCTCTAACGGTGCCAATATTACCGACGGCATAGATGGCCTGGCTACAGGGGTATCAGCCATTATAGGTATATGTCTTGGCGTTTTTGCCTATGTATCGGGCAACTATGTGTTCGCTGGCTACCTGAATATAATGGATATACCTAACCTCGGTGAGCTGTCCATTTTCATAGGCGCATTTGTGGGCGCATGTGTCGGCTTTTTGTGGTACAACGCATACCCGGCTCAGGTGTTCATGGGCGATACGGGCAGCCTTGCCTTAGGCGGCATTATCGCTTCCCTGGCTATTATAGTACGTAAAGAATTATTGATACCTATCATATGCGGTATTTTCCTGGTGGAGAACATGTCAGTGATCATACAGGTTTGGTGGTTTAAACGAACAAAGAAAAAGTACGGCGAAGGCAGGAGGATATTCCTTATGTCACCACTGCACCACCACTACCAGAAGCTACAGTATCATGAATCTAAGATAGTCACCCGTTTCTGGATTGTAGGTATTATACTAGCAATATTATCAATAGTAACATTAAAATTACAATAACAGTCATGAACACAGCAAACAAACGACTCGTAGTACTTGGCGCCGCCGAAAGCGGTGTGGGCGCTGCTTTGCTGGGTAAGCAGCAGGGCTGGGATGTATTTGTGAGCGACGGCGGAACTATTAAACCCGCTTTCCGCGACACACTGCTGCAGTATGAGATACCATTTGAAGAGCGTGGCCACACAACCGCCAACATTCTTAACGCGGCCTGTATAGTAAAGAGCCCCGGCATACCGGAGAAAGCCGCTGTAATGAAGGAAGTAAGAGCGGCAGGCATTGAGGTCTGCAGCGAAATTGAGTTCGCTTACAGGTATAAAGGAGACAGTAAAATAATAGGCATTACAGGCAGCAACGGCAAAAGCACAACTACCTTGCTTACCTGGCACATATTTAAGACTGAAGGGTATGATGTGGCCATGGTTGGCAATATAGGCTACAGCTTTGCAAGGCAGATTTTTGAAAAACCCTGTGCCTGGTATGTTATTGAGATCAGCAGTTTTCAGCTTGATGATATCCATACTTTCAGGCCTGATGTGGCGGTGTTGCTGAACATTACACCTGACCACCTGGACCGTTACGACTACAAATTTGAAAATTACGTTGCATCAAAATTTAATATTACCCGGTATCAGCGGGAAGGCGATTTTTTCGTCGTAAATGCCGATGATCCCGCCATTAATAAATACATAACTACCCATCAAACTCACGCTAAAACAATTTTTTTCACAATGGACGACCAGAAAATAACGGACGAAGGAGCATTTATCAAGGATCAGTTTCTATTCATGAATCACGAGCAGGAAAATACCCGTACATCAATTCACGATCTTTCTATAAAAGGACTGCATAATAAATATAATACTATGGCCGCAGGAATCTCAGCCCGTGTAGCGAATATAAGAACCGAGAAACTGCGTGAAAGTCTCGAAACATTTAAGGGGCTGGAGCACCGGCTTGAATATGTGGCCACAGTGCGTGGCGTTGAATTTATTAATGACAGTAAAGGTACCAATGTTAACTCAGTTTGGTATGCCCTGGAAAGCATGGCCAAGCCTGTGGTGCTGATACTCGGCGGCCAGGATAAAGGCAATGACTACAACGGCATTCTGGATATGGTGCAGGAGAAAGTGAAGGCGATTGTCTGCCTCGGCATTAATAATGAGCCGATACACAGTTTTTTTGATGCACATGTAAATAATATAATTGATACTTCTACTGCAAGGGAAGCGGTGCTTGCCGCATATTCGCTCGCTGACAGCGGCGATATAGTGTTGCTTTCCCCTGGCTGCGCCAGTTTCGATTTGTTTGCAAATTACGAAGACAGGGGCACCCAGTTTAAGCAGGCTGTCAGAGAACTTTAAAATTTTTTTTCCATGAGCCAAATGAATAAACTGCTGAATAAAACAAAAGGAGACCCCATAATATGGGGTGTGGTTATCCTATTGTCCATCATCAGCCTTGTCGCGGTCTACAGTGCCACCGGCACTTTCGACTACAGGCATGAAAGAAACTCAAGCTATTTCCTGGTAAAGCAGGTAATGGTATTGGGCTTTGGCTTGTGCATCACTTACCTGGTTCATAATGTAAAATATACCAAGTTCGCAAGGTGGGCCGTTTTGTTATACGCGGTCAGTCTTCCTTTGCTGGCTATAACACTGTTTTTTGGTAAGAGCGTGCATGGAGGGGCTCGCTGGATAGGCGTGCCCGGCACCAGCCTCACATTCCAGTCGTCTGATCTTGCCAAGCTTGCCCTCTTTATGTTTATAGCCAGAGTACTCAGTGTAAAAAAAGACGTAATACAGGATTTTAAGAAGGGCTTTCTGCCCGTGCTGCTGCCCATGCTGGTTACCTGCGCGCTCATAGCCCCTGCAAACCTTTCCACTGCGTTGATGCTCGGTGCTACCTGCTCCATTATTTTTTATATAGGCAGAGTAAGGATCAGGCATATCGCCTTCCTGGTAGGCGTGGGCTTGTTCGGTGTTACGGTTCTCTTTGCAGGCTCACTGGCCACAGGGCATGGCAGGGGAAGAATATGGCTCACCCGTATGGAAGACTATGCGGGAAAAAAGCAGGATGGCAAAAAACACGAAGAACCCTACCAGGTGGAGCAGGCTAAAGTAGCCATCGCTTATGGTGGGTTCACAGGCAGAGGGCCGGGTAACAGCATACAGAAAAACTTTCTGCCGCTGCCGTTCTCTGATTTTATTTATGCCATTATAATAGAAGAGTATGGTTTGCTGGGCGGGGCTTTCCTCATATTCCTTTACCTGCTTTTCCTTTGGCGGAGCATACTCATTTTTAAGCGGTGTCCTTATGCGTTCGGCGCGTTCCTTGCCGTTGGGTTGAGTATAACCCTGGTGTTTCAGGCTATGCTGAATATGGGTGTAAATGTGAACCTGCTGCCGGTTACCGGCCTCACGCTGCCAATGGTAAGTATGGGTGGTTCATCAATTTGGTTTACTAGTGTAGCTATAGGTATAATATTAAGTGTAAGTAAGTACGTGGATGAAGAGGTGGCCGGCGGTAAAAAGAAGGGCACCAGGAAAGTAGCTAAAACGCCAGTTGCCACCACCGTTGATGATGATGATGCGGAAGATGCAGACGAGGAGAACCTGCCTGCACCGGCGCCAATGCCATCAAAAGTATTTATTAAAACAGGTAAAAAGAAACCAGGAACCGGTGTAGAACCGGTACCGGCAATATAGAAAGTATGGACAATCTACGCGTAATAATAGCAGGCGGCGGCACGGGGGGGCATATCTTCCCGGCGGTAGCTGTGGGGCATGCCCTGCGGCGGCTGAGGCCCGGCACGCAGTTATTATTCGTAGGGGCAGCGGGCAAAATGGAAATGGAAAAAGTGCCGCTTGAAGGGTTTGAAATAGTAGGTCTTGATATAAAAGGCTTTAACCGGCAGCAGCTCTGGAAAAATATAGTGCTGCCTTACAAGCTTTTAAAAAGCAGGTGGGAAGCGCGGCGCATACTTAAAATTTTTCAGCCACATGCGGTGGTTGGGGTAGGGGGCTACGCCAGCTTTCCGGTATTGCAGGCGGCACAGGGGCTTAATATACCCACCCTCATACAGGAGCAAAATTCTTTTGCCGGCAAAAGCAATACTATCCTTGCCCGGAAAGCAAGCGCTGTATGTGTGGCCTACGCCAATATGGAAAAGTTTTTCCCTGCTGAAAAAATTACCATTACCGGTAACCCTGTACGTAAGGAGATTTCAACCATGGATGCGGAACCCATCGCAGCCAAACAGGCGTTCGGCCTTAACCCCGAACTGAAAACGGTGCTGGTGATAGGTGGCAGCCAGGGAGCGAAGTCAATAAACGAAGCCATTGACGCCGGCCTTGACCGGCTGCTGGCCGCGGGTGTGCAGGTGGTATGGCAAACTGGTAAACCTTATTTTGAACAGGCCAGGATGAGAGCCGCTGACTTCGGGGCAAAAGTAATAGTGGTTGATTTCATAAGGGAAATGGCCTCGGCCTACGCTGTGGCTGATGTGGTGGTGTCAAGGGCGGGAGCACTGGCAATCGCCGAACTTTGTATCGTGGCAAAACCGGTCATATTTGTCCCTTATCCCTTCGCAGCTGAAGACCACCAGACCAGCAACGCCATGGCCGTAGTGGTGAACAGGGGAGCCATGATGATAGATGATAATGAAGTAAAGAACATAGTTGTTGATAAACTGATAGAGTTGTTAGGCAATGACAAAATGCAGGCTGATATGAGTACCCACCTGAAGCAAATGGCCATAAAGGACGCGGATGACAGAATAGCCAATAAAGTAATAAGCATAGCAAACCAGGCAATATGAACGTAAGGGAAATAAAAAGAGTGTATTTCATAGGTATAGGCGGCATAGGCATGAGCGCGATAGCGAGGTATTTTCTCGCTCAGGGCGTTGCCGTGAGTGGCTTTGACCGTGCTGAAACACCGCTCACCCTGCAACTCATAGCAGAAGGAATGACGATTCACTACACCGACGATGTAACCCTTTCAGATAAAGAAGCGGAACTGGTGGTGTACACCCCGGCTATACCTGCAGCGCATACTGAGCTTAACTGGTACCGCAATAATAACTATCCTGTGTATAAACGCAGCGATGTGCTGCAATGGATTACCGAATCATTATTTTCTATAACCGTAGCCGGTACGCATGGCAAAACCACGGTTTCAACCATGATAGCCTACTTGCTCAGGGAGACCGGCTATGGCTGTAATGCCTTCCTTGGGGGTATTTCAGTTAACTACAACACCAACTACTGGAGCGGTGGCAATGAAACCGCTGTAATAGAAGCTGATGAGTATGACCGCAGCTTCCTGAAGCTGAAGCCTGATATAGCCGTGCTTACAGCCATTGACGCTGACCACCTGGATATATATGGTACCGCAGAGGAACTGGAAAAAGCGTTTATTGAATATACCGGGAATATAAAACCTACTGGCACCCTGCTGGTAAAGCATGGCCTGCACCGCGCAAGCGACCTGAAAGGCCCTGCCACCCGTACCTATAGCCTCACTAACGATGCGGCTGATATCCGCGGGGCAGATATCACCCAGCGCAGGGGCGGGTATGTTTTTGGCATAGCGGGAGAAGGCTGGGCAATGGAAGACATTCACCTGAATGTAGGTGGTATGCACAATGTAGAGAACGCCGTTGCCGCCATTGCCGTTACGCAGATGCTGGGCATAGACCCTGAAAAAGTAAAAGCAGCACTCGCCGCTTTCAAGGGTATAAAGCGCCGGTTTGAGTATGTTATAAAGACCGATAAAATGGTGTTTATTGATGACTACGCGCACCACCCACAGGAGCTGGAAGCGCTGCTGAAAAGTGCAAGGCACCTTTTTCCCGGGCGCCGCTGTGTGGTTGCTTTTCAGCCGCATTTATTCTCGCGCACCCGCGATTTCGCGGAGGGTTTCGCACAAAGTCTGGATATGGCTGATGAGGTACTGCTTCTTGATATTTACCCTGCGAGGGAACTGCCAATGGAAGGCGTTACATCAAAAATTATAGCGGACAAAATAGAAAATGCAGCATGCACCATTCTGTCAAAAGAAGGGCTGCTGCAATATGTACAGGCCGCGCCGCTTGATCTGTTTATTGTGGCGGGAGCGGGTGATATAGATAAATTAGTACAACCTATAAAAACGATACTGGAAAGCAAATAATATGGCGTTGACAGGCAAAATATCAATTAGGAAAGTGATACAAGTGTTTTTGACACTTGTAACCACTACCTGCTGTATTGCCGCCATGGTAAGCGCGTCCACTGTGGAAGACGCCAAGTGTGTGAAAGATGTGGAAGTACACATAATAAGCGGAAAGAAATACCATTTTGTAGAGGAGCAGAAAGTGGAGGACAAAGCCATAAACGACAGGCACATTGATGTAAAGGCCACACCTATGGAGAAGCTTGACCTGCGTGCTATGGAGCAGGTACTGGAAGCAGATGAATGGATAGCCCATGCGCAGATTTACATAGATAATAGCAGGATACTGCACATTTTTGTTACCCAGCGCGTGCCGGTGGCCCGGTTGTTCAAACAAAACGGGAGTACATGCTATATTGACAATGCCCTGCATACCATGGGCCTTGCCGAAAACTTCAATTTTTATACCACCGTTGTCACCAATGTGCCGGAGTTGGGTAATGACAGCAACAGTACAGCCGCCAAAAAGCAACTGCTGCACCTTGTCCATTACATACAAGCTGATACCTTCTGGAGTGCGCAGATATCGCAGGTGGTAATGGATACCAACAATACTTTTGAGCTGGTGCCGGTGATGGGGGACCAGAAAATTATCTTCGGTGACACAACGCTCATGGTGCGCAAATTCACTAACCTCAGCGCCTTTTATAAAAAGGTGCTCAACCGTATAGGCTGGGACAAGTATGAGTGCCTTGACCTCCGGTTTAATGGTCAGGTGATAGCCAGTCCCTCGCTCCCTTACAAGGGCCCCAAAGACAAAGACAGTGCGAATATGAACTGGCTGATAGCCTATGTGCAGCAGGAAACACGTAAGGATTCGATTTTCGCTTCCATTGATGGTAAGCTTTCTGACTTCCAAAAGCCTAAGCCTATGAGTCCGGTGGTCCTAATGGCAGTCCCGGGTGATAAAAAAGCGCCTGTAACTGCGGTTGCTGGTAAGAAAGACGGTGGTAAAAATGTAAAGAAAGAAAGCTCAAAACTGAACGATCGGAAAAAGGCTGATGATACACATAGGAAAACAGATGCAGTACATAAAAAGCAAACAGATAAAAAGGTGACCCCGGCCAGAAAAGAACCGGAGAAAAAGGCCGCAACCCAAAAAGCCCCGGTGAAAAACAATAAAGAAAATACCCCGGCAAAAAACATTAAAAAATAAACGACAATCCTCTAATTATAAAGCTTTCTTAAAACAACACAATATGAGCAAAAAACAGCAACCTGTTATCGTTGGCTTGGATATCGGCACTACCAAGGTAGTAGCAATAGCCGGCCGGAAAAATGAGTTTGGCAAAGTAGAAGTACTGGGCTTTGGCCGCGCCGACTCCAATGGGGTGAGCCATGGTGTAGTGATGAATATTGAACAGTGTATCAGGAGCATAGAACAGGCCATTGAAAATTGCATAGCGTCAAATCCTGATCTGGACATAAGGGAAGTATATGTGGGCATAGCCGGCCAGCATATTAAAAGCCTCCAGACAAGGGGTGACAGGGTGCGTGTGAATATTGAAGATGAAATAAGCAAAGACGATATAGACCTGCTTATCAGAGACCAGAACAAAACATACATACCGGCGGGTGACCAAATAATTGACGTAATACCGCAGGACTTTACAGTGGACAGCACGCCTTATGTTACCAACCCAATAGGGATGAGTGGCGTAAAGATTGGTGCCAACTTCCACCTGATAACAGGTGACCGCCATGCCATACGTAATATAAAGCGTTGTGTGGATAAGAGCCACCTCATAACCCGTGACCTTGTGCTGCAGCCGCTGGCCTCAGCCGCGGCAGTTATGAATGATGAAGACCTGGAAGCTGGTGTAGCAGTAGTGGATATCGGCGGTGGCACTACCGATATGGCTATATTTTATGACGGCATCCTCCGCCACACAGCGGTTATACCTTATGCAGGCGTAAATATAACCAATGATATAAGAAACGGCCTGGGCGTACTGAGGGCACAGGCAGAGCAGATGAAGGTGCAATTCGGCTCTTCACTGGCTGCTGAAGCCAACGCAAGGGAATATATAACCATACCCGGCCTCAGGGGGCTGGCACCTAAAGAAATTTCAGTAAGGGCGCTGTCTGATATTATACAGGCGCGCATTGAAGAAATACTGGACTATGTGGTGTTTCACCTGAAGCAGGTGAACCTGGATACCCGCCTGCACGGCGGCATTATACTCACCGGCGGCGGCGCCAGGCTGAAGCATATTGTGCAGCTTACCCAATTTAAAACAGGGCTTAACGTGCGCATTGGTATGCCGAGCGAACACCTGGCCGGTGGCCATGCGGAAGTGCTCAGGAACCCGATGTACGCCACCTGCATAGGTTTAATACTGAGAGGATATCACGACTATGAAAACGGCAAAATGCAGTTCACCGGAGATGGTAACCTGTACATGCCGGTAGGGGAAAGAGGCCTGCACGAAGCGGAGCCTGAAGAGGCACCGGCAGTGGCGGAGGCTCCCGCAGCACCTGTGCAGGCAATAGCCCTGCAACCAGAAGTGCCTGCTGCGGAACCCGATGAAGAAAGGAAAAAAAGCGTACAGAAAAGGAACGAAAAAGTAAAAACTATGCTTTCTATGTTCAAAGGTAAATTCATGGAGATTTTTGGCGAAGATAACACCAACATAGATTAATTTTGCACTCTTAAATTCACAACAACAAAATTCACACACTACTACACAACTATTTATTAACCTGAAAATTTTTAAGTTTATGATACATTTTGAAATTCCTAAAAACCAGTCGTCAATTATAAAGGTAATTGGCGTTGGCGGAGGCGGCAGCAATGCCGTTAACTACATGTACAACCTCGGTATTGAGGGTGTTGATTTTGTGGTTTGCAACACTGACTCGCAGGCGCTCACGCTCAGCCCTATAGTAAACAAGGTGCAGCTCGGGCCACACCTTACTTCCGGCCTTGGCGCGGGTGCCAACCCCGAAATAGGCAAGCAGTCGTGTGAAGAAAGCCTGGAGGATATTTCTAAAATATTAAAAGTGAATACACGCATGGTATTTATTACCGCGGGTATGGGTGGCGGCACCGGCACCGGCGGAGCGCCGGTGGTGGCCAAAATATGTCGTGATCTTGGTATACTTACGGTGGGCATCGTTACCACACCTTTCACCTACGAAGGCCGTAAGAGAATGAAGCAGGCACAGGAAGGTATTGAGCGTATGCGCGAGCATGTGGATACAGTGCTAATCATTTCTAATGACAAGCTGCGCCAGCAGTTCGGCAACCTGCCGTTTACGCAGGCGTTTGCCAAGGCTGATGATATACTGGCAACAGCGGCCAAGTGTATTACAGATGTCATTACTACCACAGGGCAGATAAACGTTGACTTTGCTGATGTGTGTACCGTTATGAAAAACGGTGGTGTGGCCATTTTGGGCAGCGCCACAGTATCAGGCGAAAACAGGGCGCTCAACGCAGTAGAGCAGGCGCTTAACTCACCATTGCTGAATGACAGTGATATCCGCGGCGCCAAATGGTTGTTGCTCAATATCACTTCATCATCAGGCGAGTTTGAGCACACGATGGATGAGGCGGAAGCCATACAGGCCTATGTGCAGCAGCAGGCGGGCGACAACTGCGATGTTATCCTCGGTATGGGTCATGACCCTAACCTGGGCGATAAAATAGCGGTAACCGTTATTGCTACCGGCTTTAACTACAAAGAAATAGACGTTGACTTCCCGCTGAGAAAGAAAAACAACGAGCCTGAGAAAATCAACTTTAAGCTGGAAGAGAAAAACGCCAACCCTTTCGATATACGCCTGGAGACAAAAGCCGAAGCTATAGTCCCGCTAGACATGTCGCCAATATTGATGGAGCTTCCTGAGCCGCAGCCAATACAGTCTTATGTAAGGGAAGAGGTATATAGCACGCCTGTAGCCGATGAGGTAAATGAAGCCGCTGAAGAAATGAAGCCGGTTTTCGCTTACGAAGAGAAAATGACGGAAGAAATACCAATGCGCCTCGTGATTAAAAAAGAGGAGCCGGTTGAAGACGTGGTTATTAAGATAGGCGATCGCGTACTAACTGCTGATGAAATAGAAGAAAAAAGAAGATTTGAAGAGCAGAAGAGGGCCCTCGAAGAGCGTGCCGAGCGCCTCCGCAACCTCAGTTACAAAGTAAAATCACCTGATGGCACTGACGATATGGAAAGCGTACCTGCTTACATGCGTAAGAATGTGAAAATTGATAACGCCTCACCTTCAGCGGGCTCATCGCACTATAGCGGCTATTCCATTGGTGTAAACGACAACCAGAACAGCTCACAGGCTAACATACAAACTATTAATACTTACCTCGAAGGCAAAAAGCCGGATTGATAACAGAAGATGTTTGGTTAATTTGAATAAACTCCCACCCCCGGCGGGAGTTTTATTTTTTTTCGGATATTACCGTTAACGATCAGGATTGCCTAAGTTCAAGTATCAACTGCACCGGCCATACCGGGATAAATCTCTCGTTTTATTACATAGAAAACGGCGACGGCGCTAATGATGACGCTCTGGTCTATTATTATAATGGCAGTGCCTGGGCACTGCTCACCAACCCAGCTAAAACATCGATATGTAGCGGTGGGCAGGGGCAGTGGTCGCGCCTTACCGTTGCGCTTCCAACTTCTGCTAACGGCAACCCCAATGTGAAAATTGGTTTCCGCTGGGTTAATAATAATGATGGCACCGGCACTGATCCTTCTTTTGCGGTGGATAGTATTTCGCTGAGTACAGCTTCCGGATCAAGCACAGCGCCTGTAGCTTCGTTTACAGTGAGTGACAGCGCTGTATGTCAGGACAGTTGCATTACATTTATCAGCACATCTACAGGCACTGTGGACAGCGTACGTTGGTCGATACCTGGGGTTTCCCTTACTGGTGCCACAAATGATACGCTTTCGGCTTGTTTTGCCAATGCAGGTTATTTTACCGTTCACCTTTACGCCTACCAAGGTACGGCGGTTGACTCTACCACGCGGGTGATACGTGTGCGCAACAGCCCGCACCCCTCTGTTACCCAGGTCGGCCATGTGCTCACTGTTGCCGGCACCTACTCCTCATACCAGTGGTACAAAACAGGCGTAGCTATTAGCGGCGCTACTGGCAGCTCATACACATATACCACAGCAGGCACTTACATGGTTATGGTTGACTCTGGTGGCTGCAAAGGCACGTCGGCCGCCATCACCTACAACCTCGGTGTGGCTGAAATTTCAGCCACCGGCAACAGGTTCTCTTTGGCACAGTCAGGGGAGTTGGTAACGCTATTTGCAGCCCTTACGCTACAGGAAGCACTGGAGATAAATATTTATGACGCCACAGGCCGCCTTGTATTGAAGAGCAACTGGAGCGCGGGAGCTGATAAAATTCAGCTCCCGGTTACCGGCATAGCCGCGGGTATGTACGTCATTAGGATTGGCAACGCCACCACCTCTGCGGTGCTGAAGTGGCTAAACTAATAAAAGGCTTGAGTACAACATCAATAGAACAGGAGGGGAGCTTGCAAAGGCGAAGGAATAGATTTCCGGCGCGGTACAACCCTGCAAAATTAAATTTGGTGGTTGCAAAAACTTGCTTACATTTGTAGCGGGTATATTTTTCATAAGGTGTAAATAAGGCTTCAGCTCTGCTGGGGCCTTATTTTTTTTGTGCCTGTTAAGGCTCTTTGTTCTTTATATTTTTTTTAACGTGCAATATATTTGGTGGTTTCAAAAACTTGCCTACATTTGTAGTGGGTATATTTTTCATAAGGTGTAAATAAGGCTTCAGCTTGCTGAGGTCTTATTTTTTTTGTGCATGCCTGAAAGTATTTATCTGTTGAAGCTCTAAAATTCACTTTAGTCTGTTTTACATTATCTTCATCATCTGTTGTAGTTTTGTGCCTGTATGGATATTGCTTGTACCCCGGAAGAATTAGATATTTTTAAGATCACGGGTGAGGTAGCGGACGCAATGCAGACGAGTTGCTTTCTTGTGGGCGGTTTTGTGCGCGATAAGCTCATGAACCGCTTAACCAAGGACGCCGATATTGTTTGCACCGGCGACGGTATAGCGCTGGCGCATGGCGTCGCTGCGGCGTTTAAACCCAGGCCGCAGGTTAATTTTTTTAAAAATTTCGGCACCGCTCAGTTTCGGCTGCACGAATTTGATATGGAGTTTGTGGGCGCCAGGAAAGAGTCTTACCACACTGACAGCCGAAAGCCTGATGTGGAGCCCGGCACTATTGAAGATGACCAGCTACGGCGAGACTTCACTATCAATGCCATGGCTGTAAGCCTGAACGCGGATAGCTTCGGTAAGCTGGTAGACCCTTTTGACGGCATTGGCGATATTCAACGAAAAATAATCCGTACACCACTAAACCCAGATATAACGTTCTCTGATGATCCGCTCCGTATGATGCGGGCTATTCGGTTCGCCACTCAGCTCGGGTTTGAGATATTTCCTGATACTTTTGCGGCTATTGAAAGAAACTGTGACCGGATAAAAATAATATCGCAGGAGCGCATAACTGATGAGTTGAACAAAATAATGGCCGCCCGCAAGCCCTCTGTTGGCCTGGAGCTCCTGTACAAAAGTGGTCTGCTGAAGCATTTTTTTCCACAGGTGGTTGACCTTGCTGGTGTGGAGGTAATAGAAGGCAAAGGACACAAAGATAATTTTTATCATACACTGCAGGTAGTTGATAATACTGCCGCCCAAAGCGATAACCTCTGGCTGCGCTGGGCAGCACTGCTCCACGACATAGGCAAGCCAGCCACCCGCAAATTTGAAGACGGCCACGGCTGGACGTTTCACGGGCATGAAGTAGTTGGCGAGCGCATGACCCCTAAGATATTCAAACAGCTGAAACTGCCCCTTAATGACCGCATGAAATACGTGGCCAAACTGGTGGCTCTGCACCTGCGGCCTATAAGCCTGACGAAGGAAGACATTACAGACTCAGCCATGAGGCGTTTATTGTTTGATGCGGGCGAAGAGCTTGAAGACCTGATGATACTTTGCGAAAGCGACATTACCTCCAAAAACAAGCTGAAGGTGAAGCGATACCTGGAGAACTTTAAGCTGGTAAAGGAGCGCCTGGCAATAGTGGAACAAAATGACCGTATCCGTGAATGGCAGCCACCCATAAGCGGCGATGATATAATGCGTATTTTCAACCTTAGCCCTTCCCGCGAAGTTGGCGTATTGAAAACCACAATAAGAGAAGCGATACTGGATGGTATTATACCCAGCACCTATGAGGCGGCCTATGAGCTGTTATTAAAGAAGGCTGCCGAACTGAAACTGGAACCTGTAAAACAATAACCATGACACAAATAACATTGGTAAAAGGCGATATCACAAAAATGCATCCGGATGCTATTGTGAATGCCGCCAATAGTTCGCTGCTGGGTGGCGGTGGTGTTGATGGCGCAATACACGGGGCTGCAGGCACCGAACTGGTGCATGAGTGCAGGCTTTTGGCCGGCTGCAAAACAGGCGAGGCGAAAATAACAAAGGGCTACAACCTGCCCGCAAAACACATTATACATACGGTGGGTCCAGTTTGGAATGGGGGCAGTAAAAAGGAAGAGCACTTATTGTATAGCTGTTACTACAAAAGTCTGGAACTATGCGCGCAGCATAAACTCACTACAATCGCTTTCCCTAATATAAGTACCGGCATATATCATTTTCCGAAACAACTTGCCGCGGCAACGGCAATAAAGGCGGTGACCGATTTTTGCGAATCTGAGCCTGAGGCGTTTACGGAAATTACCTTTGTTTGTTTCGATGATGAGAACTACACTATTTACCAATCCCTTCTGGCTGCAACGCACATAACTAACTATGAATAACAGGCAATTATTTCAGCAGCATGTAGCGCAAACCTCTCCTGCGCCGTTGGCCATAGAGATAGTAAAGGCTACCGGTAACTTTTTATATGATACAGACGGGAAAAGCTATCTGGATCTGATAGGCGGTATAAGCGTATGTAACATAGGGCACAGCCACCCCGCGGTGGTAGCGGCCATACAGCAGCAGGCCGCAAAATACCTTCATGTAATGGTGTATGGCGAACTGGTGCAAAGCCCGCAGGTGCAGTATGCCGCGCTGCTGGCAGCGCACCTGCCCGCTTCACTTAACTGTGTGTACTTTACCAATTCGGGCAGCGAAGCTGCCGATGGAGCCATGAAACTTGCCCGGAGGGCCACCGGGCGCACCGATATTATAGCCTGCAACAACAGCTACCACGGGCACACAATGGGCGCGCTCAGTATAATGGGCGATGAGTACTGGCGCAGCGCGTTCAGGCCGTTGCTGCCATCTATCTGGCACTATGACTTTAACAGCGATGCGCTCATAGAAGCGGTTAATGACCAAACGGCCTGTGTAATAGTGGAAACCATACAGGGTGAAGCGGGCGTAAAAGAACCGCGGCAACGCTGGCTGCAGCAACTGCGTGAAAAATGCAACGCTACAGGCGCATTGCTTGTGCTTGATGAAATACAATGCGGGTTTGGCCGCACCGGGGCGCTGTGGGGTTTTACTCATTATAACATAGTGCCAGATATTATATTGCTGGGTAAAGCCCTCGGTGGAGGTATGCCGATGGGCGCGTTTATAGCATCGCACGAACTGATGTCTGTTTTTACACACAACCCGGTGCTTGGGCATATCACAACTTTCGGAGGGCACCCGGTTTGCTGCGCCGCTGGTATGGCAGCATTTCAGGTTTTGTTGCAGGAAGGCATTGTGGCAGGCGTGCCCGCGAAAGAAGCTCTGTTCCGGGAGCACCTGGTGCACCCCGCCATTAAAGCGGTAAGGAGTAAGGGGCTGCTTATGGCAGTAGAAATGGAAAGCGCAATTGTGGTGCAGCAGGTGATAGCCGCATGCCTTGTTGAGGGCTTTTTTTCGGACTGGTTTTTATTTGAGCCTGGCTGCCTGCGTATAGCGCCTCCGCTCACCATAACCCATGAAGAAATACTAACCGCCTGCGCTGGTATATTGCGGGTGCTTGCGGGGCTTCAACGCTGATTAGTCCGCTTTAAAATTGCCGGGAGCCTGCGTGGTCATTTTGGTGGGTGGGCATTGGCGGTTAGTTATCGGGTTTGTGCCGGTCGCCATTATCTTCCGTATTTTATCGTTTCCGTTTTCGCCGGTGTACAGGTTGCCAGTTTTGTCTGTACAAACAAATACCGGCGCTTTTATAGAAGCGGCTGTAGCGTCACCTCCATCACCGTCACTGGCGGCCGCTCCGTTGCCGGCGAAAGTGGATATGTTACCGGCCTGGTTCCCCACTTTTACCCTGTTGTTGTTGTGGTAACCTATATAGATATTTCCTATGCTGTCCACTGTTATGCCGGCCGGGCAGTTTATAGCTGCCGAGGCCGCCCGGCCGCCGTCACCCGAATAATCCGCCTTCCCGTTGCCTGCCACGGTGGAGATAACACCATTGGTATTTACTTTTCTTATTCTGTGGTTAAAGCCGTCAGCGAAATATAAATTGCCGTTGCCGTCGAAAGCAAGCCCGTCAGGGTGATACAATTCAGCGTTTACCGCTTGCTTTCCATCCCCTGAAAAACTTCCTCCGCCAGTATTAGCCCCTTGCCCCGTGCCCGCGAAAACACTTATAATGCCCGTAGTGTTTATTTTCCTGATGCAGTTATTGTCGCAGTCAGAAAAGTAAATATTACCCGCCGCATCTGTAGTTATACCCTTGGGGTGTTGCAGTGCCGCTTGTACCGCCCGGCCGTTGTTTCCGGTGTACGCGGGCTCGCCGGTGCCTGCTATAGTTACTATTGAACCATCAGTAAGGTTTACTTTTCTTATCCTGTTATTCTTGCTATCCGCTATCAGCAGATTACCTTTTTTGTCTAAAGCCAGGCCGGCAGGGGAAAATAATTTTGCGTTAGTTGCAGGCCCTTTATCTCCACTGCATCCGGGTTCGCCGTTTCCCGCTACAACTGTTATTACACCATTGGGTGAAAGTTTGCATATCCTGTTATTATTGGCATCAGAAATATAAAGGTTGCCTGCATTATCTAATGTACCACCAGCGATACCATCAAACTCATTACGCGTGTTGGTAACCGCTGTTTCGGGCGTAGTAGTTACAGTTCCCGTATAAGTAGTTATCTGCTGAGCGTTAATATCAATTGCGGTAAATAGTATAGACAATACCATAAACCAAACCCTGGTCCAGACTGTATTGTGTTTCGTTTTCATAGAGACGCTGTTTAAAAAACTTTTTGTAGCCAAAAGTTAATTTCTATTGCAATTTACCTTTAATGCAAAGCGACATCCTTGAAAACTTCACGAACGGTCGTAAAACTTCACTAACGGTAATTTTTCGCCGCTATTTTTCGTTTATTTTTTTAATTTTATCTATAACTTGCATAGTTGGAAAGTGCGGTTACGCTCAAGAGTTTACCTCTTACAAAATTCAGTAGGGGCATGTCGTTGCGGCTGTACTCCTTGATCCCCATTGTTCATCCCGGGATACCAGTGTCGGCAAAGGATTGTAACTACTTGCTGAAATTTTATCACATCTATTTTCCCCTGAGCATACCGCACAAAAAAAGAGGCGGAAACCGCCTCTTTATAAAATTATATTTTGATACTGTATTAATACTTAAGTTTAAGCGGGTAAATGCGGCCCGTAATATTCAGCTTGGCGACATTATCGCACTGGCCAACAGCGGAGCCATTGCTCACGCTATAGTCAAGCTGGCGCGAGCCGCTGTAACCGGCTATGTCTACCACACCTGATTGGCAATAATCGCAATCAAGCGCAAACTGTAGTGGCGTGGCTATATTGAAAACATATTTATGTCCATTAGCTCTTGTGAGGGAAGCCACACCTGAAATAGAAAATATGTTATCGCCTCTTTCGCCTGTTGCATAGCCACTTACCCACTTGCGCACCAAGGTACCCTGCCAGTAAATAATCTGGTTAGGCGTGGTTACCATTGATTCATCTACTTTCACCTTGTAATACCAGTTGCCCACAATGGTAGTGTCAACGCGCGTTACTTTTACATTACCGGCAAGTTGCACGTCGTTAACGTAGTAGTGATCAAAAGTAATGGTATGCGTTTGTCCGTTTTTATTATAGGTACTATCATAGCTTATAATGATGTTACCCCTCCTATTACGGCCGTCAGCACACTTACAATTAACGTCTCCGAAATAAATGGTAATAATATGCGGAGAATGGAGTGTGTCGGGGGCTACAATAGCACAAGCTCCAAAGGTATTTGTAGTACGCATATATACCCCGTTATAAAAATTACCCGCCGCATCAGCTATTGAAATGGCATCATTATTCAGCCACTCTATGTGCGATGCGTCAGAAGCGTATCCACCATTGTCATCAGCGTCAGAAAGCGGATTGGATTCAGTCTTTTTACATGCGGTAAAAAGTAACAGGGAGAAGGCTATAAATAAAGATCCTTTTTTCAGTACCTGGTTGCAAAACATAGCTTTTTGGTTGTTTGAGTTTCCTTTTTTGAAAAGGTTATTTTAAAATTTAACGCTAATATACTAATACTAAATAATACCCTGCGCAAAATACGCCACAAAATATAAAAGTGTGCGTACTTTTTCTTGTTTTGCCCCTAAAAATCTAAAAAATCATCCGGCGGCTGAAAAACAGGGCACAGCCGGGGTTAACGAATGTGGTATTTTTCAGTGGTCAGCGCTGCAGCGTAACCCATATTTTGTCCGCGTCTTTTTTCCTCAGGCTCAGGTAGTATCCCGCTATTTGTATGGCCATCGGGTCACCGAGCGGGGCTATCATTTCCACCCATACCGGTGCTCCGGGTATACAGCCCATTTCCATAAGGGTAAGCTGAAAATCACTTTCCTCATGTGCCTGAATCACGGCTTTTACGCCTGCGGGCAGTTGTGACAACCGTATTGCCTTGGCTTCCTCTGCTATCATTTGGGGCAAAGGTAGTGAAGTAGCGGCAGGTTGCGGGCTATTAAAGCCACAACCGCACTTTTGTTATAATGTATTTGCCTGTGCCTTTAATACCAGCGCCTTTTATGCGGCTTTGCTTTTATGCCTGAAATGGGAATGGCGTGCGTTTTGAATCTTGTAGGGCTGTTTGTTGTTATGGTTGGCCGCGGTTGTTATAGTTGGCTGCTCCATGGGTAGCATTTCATTATCGTTTGCTGTGGCAACCTCTGTGTTAGCCGAACTATTGGCCTGGCTTTTTAAAAAGGTCGTGTCGGTATTTTGTGTTTTTGTCAGGGATGTTTTTGTCACCATTTTCTT
>JACMPD010000287.1 GCA_014377675.1 Taibaiella sp. | reverse complement strand
TGCCGCCCGTAACCGGGGTATCAAATTTGCGGCAGGCATCGCCCATACCCTTTATAGCGTGTACAAACTGGTAGTACACTTCGGGGTTATAAGGGTTGCCGAAATTAAGGCAATTGGTAATGGCTACCGGGGTGCCACCACTGCACACTATGTTCCTGGCGGCTTCCGCTACGGCTATCATGGTGCCTTTATAGGGGTCAGCCCAAACGTAGCGGCTGTTACAGTCGGTGGTTACTGCCAGTGCTTTATCGGTGCCATGCACGCGGATAACGGCCGCGTCACTCGGGGCGTTGGTGTGGGTATTGCCTGTGCCCACCATGCTGTCATACTGCTCATATATCCAGCGTTTGCTGGCTATATTGGGCAGCCTTATCAGCTGGTAAGCTATATCGCGCAGGTCAGCCGGTGGGGCTACATCATTTATATTAAATTTATTCAGCTCCGCAAAGTAGGCGGGCTCTTTATATTCCCTGGTATATATAGGGGCTCCGCCACCCAGTACCAGGCTTTCAGCGGGCACATCGGCCACCAGCTCACCATTCATGTAGTATTTCAGGTTAGTATCTTTAGTTACTTCCCCTATCTGCACGCAGTGTATGTCCCACTTTTCAAATATCTGCTCTATCTCGGCTTCCCTGCCTTTCTCTATCACCACCAGCATACGCTCCTGGCTTTCGCTCAGCAGCATTTCCCATGGTTTCATGTTGGCCTGTCGGGTAGGCACTTTGTCCAGGTGTATTATCATGCCGTGCTCGCTTTTGGCGCTCATTTCGCTGGTGCTGCAGGTAATGCCCGCCGCGCCCATGTCCTGCATACCTATTATAGCGCCCGTTGGTATCATTTCCAGGCAGGCCTCCAGTAGTTTCTTTTCTTCAAATGGATCGCCAACCTGTACTGATGGCAGTTGCTCTGCGCTGTCAGCGCTTATGTCAGCGCTGGCAAAAGACGCGCCGCCTATACCATCCTTACCTGTAGATGCACCCACTATAAATACCGGGTTACCCTCGCCGTGGCTGGTTGCGGAAACCGTTTGGCCTACCCGCACCACGCCTACGCTCATGGCGTTCACAAGGGGGTTGGTCTGGTAGCAGCTTTCATAGTACACCTCACCGGCTACCATAGGCACCCCGAAGCAGTTGCCATAGTGCCCTATTCCTTTTACCACACCCTTTATCAGCCACCTGGTTTTGGGGTTGTCTACCTTGCCAAAACGCAGGGAGTTAAGGGAGGCTATTGGCCGTGCGCCCATAGTAAAAATATCGCGGTGAATGCCGCCCACGCCGGTTGCCGCACCCTGGAAGGGCTCAATGGCAGAAGGGTGGTTGTGCGATTCTATCTTAAATACGCAGCCCCAGCCATCACCTATATCTATAAGGCCGGCATTTTCCTCGCCCGCCTTTATCAGTATTTTACTGCCATCTTTAGGCAGTGTCTTAAGCCAGGTGATAGAGTTTTTATAGCTGCAGTGCTCGCTCCACATTACCGAGTACATAGCTACCTCGGTAAAATTCGGAGTGCGCCCGAGCACTTCTTTTATCTTTTCAAATTCCTCTTCCCGTAGGCCAAGCTTCATGGCTTGTTCAAGTGTGGCTACCATGCGGCAAATGTAGTTATTTTGAATGGTATAGTATGTGGGGGTGGTATGGCAACAGGGTCCCTGAATGCATTATCCTGGTACCTGGAGTTTAATTATCGAATCAATTTTTCTAATTCTTCAAGCGAAATATTAGCGTCGTTTAAAATTTGCCGTAGCAGACCCGGACCAATATCTTTTTTGCCGTGGATAGGTACCACCACACGAACTGAATTTTCATTTTTATATATTGCATGGCTACCTGTTTGGTTGTCAAGCGCAAATCTTTTTTTTTGTAATGCTTTTACAAGTTGCTTTGCAGTTACTGCAATTTGTTTTGGACTCACACGGCTACTTTTAAAAGAGAAGAATATATTTCTTCATAAATAAAATCTCCGTTTTTAATCCTTGACTCAATACTTGCCTTAATAGCATCTTCAATCATTTCCAGGGCTTCCTCCTTCGTGCTTCCTTCGCTGTAGCAACCCTGCAGCGAAGGGCATATTGCAAGAAAATTACCTTCTTCATCTTTATCTATTACCACGGTGAAATTATACTCTTTCATACTGTATTTTTCATAAAGTTACATTATTTGTCGTGTTTTTTGATCGCACAGATTATTACATTCACTGCACTTTTATATTTTTCCTTATTCGCAGCGGTCAATAATGTACACAGAATTTAAGAATAGGGAGCATCATAGTTTTTTTGGTGAATCGGTTTAGCGAGAGTTTGGAGGATGGCTCAGCTTACTTCTCCCTATACAAACTCCATCCCGGTTACTATAAGATTACTGCTGCCACGGGCCAATATTTTGCCTTCAAGGTCATAGACATGGCACTCCACGTTTATTATTTTTTTGCCGGTGCGCATTACTATTGATTCCGCGCGGAGGCGTTGCCCGTGTTTTATGGCATAGAGAAAATCAACATTGAGGGTGAGCGAGGTGTAATGGTGGTCAGTATCAAGGCTCACTACGGCCCAGCCAATGGCTTCATCAATAACAAGGCTCATCATGCCGCCATGTATGTGGCCATAGGGGTTGGCCATTTCCGGGCGTACCAATATGTTGAGCGTAGCCTCTCCCTTGGCTATATGATCAAGTGTAATACCGAGCCAGTTGCCTGCGGGGGAGCGGGAATCTTTTACCTCCTTGCCCAGGTAGGTGTCTTTTATCCATTGCAGCACCTGCCCTTTTGGTATCTCCCGGTAGCTCATATTTATCGTTTTAGTGTGCAAATGTACGCCCAAAGCACTTCGCTGCAATCGTTAATGCTATGGCGTCACTACTTCCTGGTAACTTCAATTTTGGTGGTAATGGTGTTGCCTTCGTCGCTGAAAACAATCTCGCCTGATTTTTCCTTCTGTCCGTATAGCGACGAATAATGCCCGTTGCGGGTTATTGCGGTTAATGCCTTGCCATTGGCACCAGCGGCGGTTATGGTCACTTTTTTCTGCGCGCCGGACAGTATATGCCATAGCTGGGTAAGCGGCAGCCCCGCTGGTTTATTGGCTACCTCATCAGTAACCACCCATTGCGGCTGGTTTTTTTTCTTCACTACACTGCGGCGGTGCACAATGCCCTTATTCAGGTAGGTAAACGCGCTGATAGCGCCTTTAAAAGTGTAAGCGCTGTCGTCTTCAGTAAGTGCGGCTTCCAGGCGTTGTGTCCAGAAATACCATATAAACCTGCCGCCTTTCAGCATCTGGTCTTTTTCGCCCAGCATTACAGTGTTGTGTGATGCGGTGCCGCTGAAGTATTTTATGGTTGCGTCATCAGTATTGTACTTGTAGCTGCCGGCATCGGGCAGTATGTTCTCACCCTTATACCAAAGATCTATATGCAGGTTGTCAGCCTGTGAGGGCCTGTCTTTATAGCCGCCGCACTTTATAAAAGTGAGTGTCTGGGGCTCCCTAATTACATAATAGCCACCTTCATTAAAAGTGTGCAGGCCATCAGGGGGTTGCCACGTTTTGCGGGCGTTTTCAAATATGCCGTACCACAGGCTGTCTTCGTTATGCGAGGTGAACTTTGCCTCAGTGCCTATCACTGCCGCTAGTGCCTGTAGTTGCGGGCGGTAGTCGCGGTAGTCAGTACTGCTGAGCCTGAAAAATAACGCGCCGTCGTTGGCGCCATAGTTAGGCAGGTGGCCTGTTTCATCTATCATGCAGGTGCGCAGGAAAATAAAAGACCGCTTGGCCCGCCTGTACACCACATCATTAAACCGCTCTTTATTCTGGTCAGCTATCGTTATGCCCCAGGTAAGCAGCTGGGCCACCACGCGGTGGTAGTTCATGGAGTATTGCAGGAAGGTGCCATCATCATACACCTGGTAGTCAATTTCTTCTTCAAACCACGCCTTGCCTTTTTTCTTCCACACCTCAGCACCGGGCATACCCTGGTACAGCATACCCGCCAGGTACAGTGTAAGTGTTTCAGTAATGGCGTGGTTGTTGCGCACCGCTATGCGGGAAAAATTAATATTATGATATACGTGGTGCAGGTGCCAGTATATAGCGTACTGCACCTGGTTAAATACAGCTTCAGTGAGGTGGGCGGAATTGCGGTAGTAGTACAGTGCAAATGTCCAGTTAAGCACGCGCAGAGACATCTCCTGGCTGCAACGGTAGTTGGGCCCGCAGTTCACGGGGTTGCCCTTTATCCACGATAGTATATCCGCAAAAACCTGCTCCGAACAATCACTGTTGAAATGATAGTCAAACCTGATAATGTCGTATATGTAAGAGAACCTTGATTTTTCCCATACATACTTTATGTCGCCTGCTTCTTTTGAATAGTCTGGTATTTCGGTCCAGTGTTTATTTACATCATATTTGTAGCCTGAATCCGGGTTGGTCACCCAGTCATAGTTGGTGCCCAGGTCAGCAAGCACACTATTGAACAGCATGAGCTTCCCGCTGGTAATGTCATCATACCTTAGTTTAAGCTCCGGTTGCGGGTTGCGGGGGAATGTGAGTGACTCCCGGTCTTCAAAAAAGAATTTTGCCGGTTGTTCTTTCCACTCTTTCAGTGTTATGTATTGTTGAAACGCGGGCGCTGCGGGGAATTTATTTTTAAGCAGGCCCGAGCGGCGCATCACTTCATGCCTGGCCCTGTAGGCTATATATCTATAGCCCATGTTACCAACAAGGTTCAGTATTTTATCTATTTTCCCCGCCATGATTTTTCCTGACCCTAAAAGTAGCAAGTATTCAATTAACTGGAAATTATATTAAGGCTTTGTTGCGTATTTCTTTTTATGGATCGGACTTTTTCAGTGCACTCGCATTTTTGCAGGCCCTTTCTTTATGCCCCTTCTGGAATTTGACTTTTATCAAATGTTTAAGCGTAACCTTGATATACTTTTACGCTATCTTTAAAAACACTCACAAGTACTAAAACAGGCATTATGAAAGTCAGCGCATTCTTCATTACAATATTATTTCTTCTTTTCGCGGCCGCCACTCCGGCTCAGATAACGGATATGTCAAAAGTTGAACCGGGTAAAAATTATCTTGTTACCAAAAATGATGGCATCACATTCATGGGTAGAGTAATATCAATGGATCCCAGGGAAATAGTGATGAACACCAAAGCACTGGGCGATGTGAGCATCCCGAAACATGACATAAAAGAAATGAGGCTATTAACAGAGGGGGAAGTTTCCACCACCGGTGACTACAAGCCCGGAGAACTGTTTGCTACCAGGTACTTTATTACCACTAACGGCCTGCCGGTAAAAAAAGGGGACAGTTATATTTTGTGGAACTGGTATGGCCCCGATATGCAGTTTGGTATAGCGAAAAACTTTGGGGTTGGTATCATGACCACATGGCTCGGAGTACCCGTAGTAGCCTCAGCCAAGTACAGCATTCAATTAGATAAGAACCTGCACGTTGCCCTCGGTACATTATTAGGTACCGGCTCATGGGCATTGCCGAAGCTGGGTATAGCACTGCCATTCGCCTCCTTCACCTATGGCAACCGCCGCAGCAACATAACTGTTTCCGGCGGGTATGGAGCGGTTTGGGGTTATGGCAATAACGGGGGCAGGGTGCTGTGTTCGGTAGCTGGTATGGCTAAGGTCTCTAACAAAGCGGCACTCATTTTTGACTCGTTTATCTTACCTGCCATTAATACTGGTGATGATTACATGGCCATTTACATGCCTGGTATCAGGTTTCAGACTGCTCCAAACAGAGCATTCCAGTTCGGTTTCGCCGGCTTCAGAAGTAGGGGCGAAGGTTTTGGCCTGCCGATGGTGCAGTGGTTCCGGATGCTTTAATGACCTAAAAAAAAGCAGGCTGATTTTGACAACAGTTATATATAGTAGTGCCACACTCAGTATGGTGTGGTACTACTGCTATTCATTCTCCTTACTTTAATGCCGTAAGTCCTTTGTCGTTTTGAGCGGCATACAATTCAATG
>JACMPD010000286.1 GCA_014377675.1 Taibaiella sp. | reverse complement strand
TAAGCTGGGTGACTATCAAAAATATGTATAATTATTTTGGTTCTGTAAGAGCCAACATTGTAAAGGATACTATTTACATCCCTAACCAGCAAATGCAGGGAAAAGTGATTTTTGGCAAGGGGTACATATATAGTGATACACTACAGGCACCATATACAAAAATATGTATGCGTTATCAGGTGATAGATACCGCCAGTATGCCGCAGCTTGTTGATGATTTCGGTTACTACTCTGAGCGTAATAACAGTAAGCCTTCAATCTGGACAAAACATTAATAATAAGTTTTTTCTTTTTTGCTGCCTTGAAAGGGCCAAGTTTTGAAGGGGTGGTGTAGGCGGTGAAAATGCTTTTTAGCTGATATTTGTTTGGCTCAGTTATTTCAGCATTCGGTTGCTGTCTACATGCCGAAGGTCAATTGGTTTTATCAGCACTATATATATTAGTTAATGCCTCCTGCCTTTGGGAGGCATTGTTATTTGAGGAGGGCCTGATACTAGATAATATACCGAGCCAATAAGTTGTATGCCTTTCCTAATTTACAGAATATAGTTACATTTGTTTAAACTCTTCCAATTTGCTATCAGCGGCGCGCAGTATTATTGTTGGCATTATAGATTTTTTTCATAAGCCATTCGCACGGTGGATACCCACACAAACCTTCAGGTATATAGCCTGTGGCGGCACCAATACTGTAGTTAACTGGGCTATTTATTCCTTCGCCTACAATGTGTGGCTGAAAAAAAATGACCTTGTCTTATCTGGTGCAGTTACTATTACGGCGGAGGTGGCCGCATATATTGTTTCATTCTTCATCAGCTTCCCGATAGGGTTCATACTCAGCAGGCACATCGTTTTCCCGGAGTCGAACCTGCACGGACGGGTGCAGTTTTTCCGGTATGTGATGGCGACAGCCACGCTTATTTTGTTCACTTATGTACTTATAAAAGTATTTGCCATAGTGCTGCCTATGGTTCGTGCTGATATTTCTTACATTTTTGTAATGGTCATTACTGCTATACTCAGCTATATCTCCCAGCGGTTCTTTACTTTCAAGACCCAAAAGTAGAAAATGTGATCTGTACCAACCTTTGGATACAGCGAATAATAAAAAAAAGCCTTTGCAGGAGCAAAGGCTTTTTTTAAAGGTTTAAAACAGATTATTTACCGGTTTTTTCAATAAAGTACATCACCACCGGGAAGTGGTCAGAGAATCCGTTGTCCCAAGTGTGGCTTATGGTATAGGAGCGGTGGGGTAGACCCTTGTCTTTTCCAAACTGATTGATGAGGAACGGCTTATTGAAAATCTCTTCCTTATAATATTTCCACTTATCATTGTTGTTTTTAACAAAGCCGCCCGAAACCATAATCTGGTCTATCAGGTTCCACTCACCCTGGTAGCTTTCTGTGCCGTAGCCTTTTTTGTAAAGGTTTATCCAGGGATTAAAAATATCAGTTAAACCCACCTCTTTTTTCTCCGCTTTTGCTTTCAGTACTTCAATTACCCCTTCACTGGTTGGGTTATCATTTAGGTCACCCATCAGTAATAGTTTTACATTGGGGTTTTCAGCGGTAAGGGAGTCAAATATCTTTTTATCAACTGACGCTGCCAGCCTGCGGCCCGGGGCGCTTCTTGCTTCACCACCTGATTTTGATGGCCAGTGATTCACTAAAATATGCACCGTGTCGCCAGCCAGTATCCCGGTTACGTACAGCACATCTCTCGTTGGTCTTGTTTGCCCCAGTGTTTCCAGCGGCACATGTACTGGCCTTGCCCCTATTACGGTAAAGTATTTGGGGTTGTAGAGCATAGCGGTGCTGATGCCCCTGACATCAGGCGTGGGAAACCATACATATTTATAATTCCTGCTTTTTATTTCAGGTTCTGCTGTTACATCTCTCAACACCTGGTCATTTTCTATTTCCGCTAACCCTATTATAGCAGGGCCGTCAGGAGTTATTTCGGTGCCTAATTTCTGGAAAACGGTAGCCATGTTGTGCAGTTTTTGTTTGTATTCTGCGGCAGAGGGCGTGTTTTCAATATCATCTTTCAGCGGGTCGTCAACCGTATCAAAAAAGTTTTCGCAGTTATAAAATCCTATAGCTATTGCTTTAAATTGTTGCTGAGCATGGGTTTGCATACCTGAAAGGAGCAGTAATACGGGCAGTAAAGTCTTTTTAACCACTATTAATTAATTTACAGCAAAGGAATTAAAAACAACGCACAATAAACCTAACTGTGCCAGATTTAATACTGCAATGTTATTGCTTTAACAATTACTTAATGCCACTTGAGCCAATACTCATATCAGTTACATAACTTTGCATTTCATTCCATACTTGTATTAATAATATTTTATTATGCCAAAAAGGCTACTCATTCTACTTTTATGTACGGTTTATGGTTTCTCTTCGTTAGCGCAGGGTGCCAAAAAAAGCGGTATAGTTAAAGGGAAACTAATTAACAGTATAACCAAAACACCTTTTAACGACGTAAAGGTAACTTTACTGTCATTAAATGTAACCGTTACTTCTGAAGGGGGAGGGGAATTCATTTTCAATGATATTCCTTATGGTAGCTATGCGGTGGTAACGGGTGGCTCAATAGCAAAGAGAGATACCTTAAATATAGAGGTAAGTAAGGATGTGACCGATATGGGCGAAATAATGGTAGCGCCAAATGAAAAAGGGGAAAACAGCGAGGGCAACGAAATACCTACAATAGCTGTGGAAGAGACCGCCGGGCAGGATGAAGAGAACGCCTCCGCAACATCAGAAAGCTCAGCAGGTTTTTATAATGGCAACCAGGATCCGTTTTTGAAAGTAGCGTCAATTACGTTCGGCAGCTATAGGTTTAAGCCGCGTGGCTATGACAATGCCGATGTTCAGATCAATGGTATGCCTTTGCAGGATCTCGAAACGGGTTTTTCATCGCTGGGCCAGGTTGGCGGTCTTAATGATGTATTGAGGGACAGGCAGTATACTTACGGGTTAAGGCCGTCGGAATTTACTTTCGGTACAGTAAAGGGGTCAACACAAATAAACGCTACGGCCGCTGACCAGAGGCGTGGCACAACCCTTTCTTATTTTGCCAGCAACCGCACATTTACTAACCGTGTAATGGCTACCTACAATACAGGGGTTATGAAAAACGGATGGGCATTCTCTGTTTCCGGCTCCCGCAGGTGGGCGCAGGAAGGGTATGTGGAAGGCACCTTTTATAATGGCTATTCATACTATGCCGCCGCAAGTAAGCTTACCAAAACAGGACAGTTTAACCTTACTGTAATAGGTGCACCTACTGTTACCGGCAGAGCCGGCGTTGCTCAGGATGAGGCTTTTGACCTCGCTGGTTCTCATTACTACAACAGAAACTGGGGTTATCAGAATGGTGAAAAAAGGAATGCAAGGGTCTTTAATGTGAACCAGCCTGTATTTATAGCCAACTATACTTACAAACCAACTGCTACACTCCGGTGGAACACAACTTTGGGGTATGAATTTGGAAAGTTTAAAAGGTCTGATATTGATTTTTACAATGCCAACAACCCTTACCCTGATTACTACCGTGCATTGCCGAGTTACTTCATCAATGGCGACAATACCCCAAATGCAGCGGCTGCTGCTGGTGTAAGGGCTAATCTGCTTGCCAACCCTGGGCTCATGCAGTTGCAATGGGATAACTTCTACCAGGCTAACTACAGCAACAAAGAAACAGTATTTAATGCCAACGGTATTGCCGGTAATAATGTAACAGGAAACCGGTCTTTGTACGTGTTGAGAAATGAAGTGGATGATAACCGTAAAATGGTATTTAACTCGAATGTGGAAAAAGTGCTTAACAGCCACCTGAATGCCTATGGCGGTCTGCAGGCGATACACCAGAGGGATGAATACTACAAAGAACTACTTGATTTGCTGGGTGGTGACTTCTTCGTAAATCAGAATCAGTTCGCTGTACAAACGGCGGTGAACAATTCTTCTTACAACCAGAATAACCTGGAAAAACCTAACCAAGTAGTGAAAGTGGGGGATAGATATGGTTACGATTATATAATGAGGATACTAAATACAAATATCTGGGGCCAGGTTACCGGCGCATATAATAAAATAGGATTTTTTGTGGCTGCAAATGGAGGTATGGTTTCATTCAGCCGGGAAGGGTTGGTAAGGAATGGTTTATTTCCGGAAAATTCATTTGGCAAAAGCGCGACACAGAAATTTATGACTTATAAGGGTAAAGGTGGCGTCACGTACAACATAAACCTGAAGAATTCAGTTTTTTTAAACGCCGCTTATATGACCGATGCTCCACGGCCTGATTACGTATTTGTCTCACAAAGAAGCCGGGATATATTAGTTAATAACCCACAAACCGTAAAAACTATGACCACTGAATTTGGCTATATGCTCAAATCTTCAGGGTTTAACTTCAGAATTTCAGGGTATGTGACTGACATAAAGGATAATACGCTTAATAAAAGATTTTTTAATGATGACCCTGCCTTCAATACTTTTATTAACTATGTAATGCAGGGGGTAAATACCCGTTCTATTGGAACAGAAATGTACGCCACCTATAAAGTGAACAAGAGCCTGACGGTGACAGCGGTAGCTGCAATAGGACAGTCATTTTATACCAACAGACCTGCGGTGTCGGTTTATTACGACAATGACCCCAACAAGGCCGCTGTTACCCGCAATGTCTATATCAAAAATTACTATCTGGGTGTAGGGCCGCAGTCAATTTATTCGCTTGCTTTCGCTTACAGCCCCCGCAAATGGCGCCTGAACCTGAACCTGAACTACATGGACAGGAACTATGTGGAGATAAACCCGGACAGGCGCACCCAGCAGGCAGCTGACCGCGTAGAAGCCGGAAGTGCACAGTGGCGTAAAATATATGACCAGGAGAGGCTCCCTTCGGCATTTACTGTTGATATAAGTGGTGGCCGTAACTTTGATGTTTCAGACTGGATGAAGAGCCTGCACCACAAGACAACACTGAACTTTAACGCAGGTATCTCTAACCTGCTCAATAATCAGGATATAAAAATGACTGGCTTTGAGCAGCTGAGGTATGACTTTAAGTACTACAATGCTGATAAATTCCCTAATAAATACAGTTATGCTTACGGCATGAACTTTTACGCAACCCTTAGTTTAAGATTTTAAAATAATAAATATAAAATATGAAATTCGTTCGTTTATCCTTACTCGTTGTTACATGCGCTGTTTTATTTCATTCCTGCGTAAAGCAAACCTTTGACTCACCGCCTGATACTACCCAGTATGATCCTAAGCTGCCCGTGCAGGCTTCATTAAAAACATTCGCTACTATGGGTATCGCTTTGGGTAGTGGCAACTCAAGGCAGATAGGTGATACTACTGTATATGGTGTTGTGGTGGCTGATGACAAAAGCGGTAATTATTACAAACAGATTGTAATTGAAGACACCTCCCTCGGTGGTCTCGTTTTGTATTTGGATAAGTCATATATTTATGGTGACTACCCTGCGGGGCGTGGTTTGTATATTAAATTGAAAGGATTGTATCTTGCCAACTTCAAGGGTTTGCCACAGATAGTATACAGTGTAGACGCAGCCGGGCTTACTACTGCAATACCATCAGGCCTTGTTAACAACTATATTGTAAAAGGAAAATTCCCGGATAATTCAGTTACGGCACAGGAAGTAAGTCTGGAAGATGTAAAACAAAACGTTTCCAAATACCTGAATACACTCGTGAAAATCAAAGACGTTCAGTTTGATCAGTTTTCGAGTGGTGTAACTTATGCGCAGCCAAGTTCGCTGTCATCAGGCACAGACCGTACGCTTGAGGTGTGTGACCACACGGCCTCTATTGTGCTGCGTACCAGTGGCTACAGCAGCCTGCAACCCTATGCTACGCCAACCGGTTTTGGTAGTATTGCTTGTATTGTTTCTACCTATGCCAGCGCAGCACAGCTCATTTTAAGAGATACTACAGATGTTAAAATGACTGCGCCACGCTGCCAGTAAAGTGTTTTTTTGCCAGAGTTAACAATTTGTAAATATAATAGGCTTAGTTTTGCCTTCAATTAATTAAACTTTTAAAACAGTATTCAATGAAGAAAGTACTTTTACTTACGTGCTTATTGGGCTCAACTATTGCATCTTTTGCGCAGTATTCTCTATCAGGAGCTTCTCCTTATGTTCAGAATTTCAGTACCCTCGGCTCTGGCCTGCCAACCGGCTGGAAAGGTTATAGTGGTTCCTCTGCGACTTCAATCGGAACCCAGGGTATTTACTCACCTGTTGTCTCTAATGCAGTTTACCGTGATACTACCTGTAGTAATGTTACCGGTGGTTTTAAGAACCTGCCATCAGCTAATGATTCTACAATGGCAGGTGCATCATGTATAGCGCAGCAAGCTGCTACTGACCGCGCATTAGGTGTTAGGCAGGTTACCGCGGCTAACACAAGTAATCCAAATCTTGATTCCGGAGCTGCTTTTGTGTTCCAGGTAACTAATACTGTTGGTATATCTAACCTGAGCTGCACTTTTAAGCTGCAGTCTTAAGATTCATCAAGCCCTCGCAAAACTACCTGGAGGTTACAGTACCGCATAGGCACTTCAGGCACATGGACACAGGTAACCCCAACCGGTACTATGACAACCGGCGGCTTGTCGTTTGATAACCACGCCATAAGCGCAAGCTTTGGTTCAGCTTTAAACAACCTGTACACTCCGGTATATATTCGTATCGTTACGCTTGATTTCAGTAACTCAACATTAGGTACAGGGAACAGGGCTTCAACAGGTATTGATGATTTCAACCTTATATGGACCGGTACCGCTGCTATTGAAAATGTAAATGTTCAAAACGCTGTTCCGTTCAATGTGATAGGCGATGCCACTTCATCAGCAATCAATTTTGGCTTTACTTCGGCTGATGCAGGTACTTATACTGTTGTTCTTTCTGATATGACGGGTCGTGTTGTAACTACCAAAACCATCGTAGCTACTCCAGGCGAGCAGTCTTTCAGTGTAAACGGTTTAGGTATTGCGCCAGGCATGTATGTGGCTAAAATTACTAACGGCGCTGTTAGCGGTGTAACTAAAGTATCAGTTCAATAATTGATTTTACAGGTATTTTATAAGTAAAAGCCCTCCTGAATGGAGGGTTTTTTTTGTGTCCCACGGCTGCCTGAGGTGAGCGGATATTTCCTTGCAACATTTCCTGTCGCCGCTCGCACATTCCTAAACCTGCCGGCACGGCCAGGCGATTGTAGCGACCTTAAAGCCCGCCTTGAAACATTGCTTTCAGGTGAGCCTGCTGGGTTGTCCGTGTAAAAGAGAATAATTACAAAAGGGAATAGTTATGAATGAATATCAACGGGC
>JACMPD010000285.1 GCA_014377675.1 Taibaiella sp. | reverse complement strand
TATATCCATTTCTTCTCTTTGAGGCAACGTGATCTGAACTGAGAACCTGCCACTATGGGTAGGGTTAGGCAGGAGGGTGAGTTTACTTTGAGCGGAGATATTGGCACTGCTGAGGTTTGCAGGGTAAGTTATTTTACGTATGCGATAATTTTGATAGTCACCAATGTAAAGGGTCACACTTCGCTCACCTGAAGGTGAACTGTAGTCACCTGTACATAAAGCTCCGGGCCTGTTCAGCTTCGCCGCAGTAGCAGGGCCACCGTCACCGGCAAAGCCATAAGTGCCGTCACCCGCCACCCAACTTACTAAACCCGAAGTATCTATTTTTCTTATTTTACCTCCGTTCTCAGCAAAATAAATATTACCATCCCAGTCAGTAGTAATACCGCCACATAGCTTAACCTGCGCTGCAGTTGCCGGGCCGCCATCGCCCGCATAACCGCTTACACCAGTCCCGCAAATTGTAGTTATAATACCAGAAGCACTAATCTTACGCAGCCTGAACGCTGCCACGTCGGAAAAGATCACTTCGCCTAAACGGTTTGCCCGTAACGCCTGAGACGAATACCCGATCCGGGCAGCGGAGGCCGGGCCGCCATCACCGCTATAACCTGATGTGCCGGTACCGCAAATAGTGGTGATGATACCGTTAGTATCTATTTTCCTTATTCGTCCAGCGTCGGATATATACACATTTCCGGCAGTATCTACCGTCATGCCCAAAGTATTGTTGGAAATTTGTGCCGCCGTTGCTGGGCCGCCATCGCCCGAGTAGCCATTCACACCCGTACCCGCAAATGTTGTAATAATACCTGCAGCGTCAATTTTCCGCAACCGGAAGGTAACATATTCATTGATATACAGGTTCCCTTTTTTATCAAGCGCAAGATGACCTGGGTTGGATAGTGTAGCCGTTGTGGCCGGGCCGCCATCGCCGGTACTGCTATAGGTAGCATTGCCAGCTATGGTGGATATAATCCCAGCGGGCGATATTTTCCTTACCCTAGTTAAGTTATCAGAAAATATGATATTGTCCGACTTATCTATTACTATATCAGTAGGGTAAACGATGGCTGCTGCAGTGGCCTGTATGCTGTCCCCGTTGTATGGAAATGCACCTATACCGGCAATAGTACTTATTGTTTGTGCAAATGCACTTGTAATCGTTGTCGCTAAGGCTGCTCCTAAAATTATTTTCTTCATGAGATTAGATTTTAATAAAGGTCTATAATTGTATTTGCCATTGCCACAGAAAGAGAAGGAAACCAGGTTGCATTGCACCAGCAATAAGATGCCATGCCTGTTGCCCATATGGCACCTGCGCCGAGGCAATTGATAGTAGCTGTGTTACTTAGAAAGCCGGTAGTATTAAAACAAACACCGGCACAGTCTGTTTGAAACACTGCATCAGTCCAGTGCCAGGTAGTAACGGTTGACAGCACTACAGGGCTGGCAATAAAAGAATAACCCGGCCCAAGGCTGGCTACATGATCGGGGTTGCCCCTTGCATAGGTGCCGCCCGGCAAAATCCTTATTGAATTTGTAGCGATACTACAACCTGCAGTGTTCCCGGAAAGAAAATCTGTCGCATACAAAGTAACAAAATACGTACAGGTAGTTGAATGATTACGGATAAGAATAGACGCAGTCTGTGCTACTGCCCCCCCCCGCAAAACACAGCGCAAGGGCTAATAATGTCTGTTTCATAAATAGTATGTTTTTTAGTTCACAACAAACTTAATTAGTTTTTTTCACAATAGCAAGGAAATAACTACCTTTTATTTTGGGGTATTTACAAAAAAACCCTGCCGCAAAAGCAAGGATTTACATTTTATATAATCATGTCTAACTACTGCCGGTCATAATAGTAGGCCGCTTTACCCATGGTGCCGAAAGTGGCCAGGCGCATATTTATTGAAGTGATATCTTCAAGGTTGTACCTTATAATATTGTTTCCTACTCCGTTCCTTATTAATGTGTCGCCGCCTCCCCTGCTCCAGGTAAAGGGATAGTTGAGCGTATCAACGCCTGCTATCACGGTTTCATTGCCGCTGTTGTCTTTGCTAAAGGCAATAAGTGTAACCAACCCTTCCTGCACGGGGTGTATCTCGTACCCGTCAATACCACCATTGCCATTATCGTCAGTGGCTATGCGCACCAGTTTCCAGGTGTGCAACAGGCGGGTGTATTGTGTTTCCACTACCTCCTTCCGCTTGCATGACGAGGCAATGCCGCTCAGCGCCACACCTACAAATACCAATCGGAGTATCGTGTTTTTCATCATACAGGTTTACCAAACATCACCCCCAGGCATTTCGGTGTCCCAAATTTAACGGCCAATACCCGTTTTTATTGTTAATAATCGCCTAAAGTGGTTTCAGGCAGCAGGTTGAGTGCTTCGGAAAGCTGCGCGTCGCTTGGCGCTATGCCATGCCACTCATGGGTACCTTCCATAAAAGCAACACCCTTGCCCATTATGGTGGTCATCAGCACGCAGATCGGCTTTCCATTACCTGTCGCTACCTTCGCTTCACCCATTACTTTCAGTACATCTTCCATATCATTACCATCCATATCCATCACCAGCCAGCCGAAAGCCTCAAACTTAGCGCGTAGCGAGCCGAGGCCCATCACTTTATCAGTAGGTCCGTCAATCTGTTGGCCATTGAAGTCAACAGTAGCTATCAGGTTATCCAGCTTATGGTGAGCAGCGAACATGATGGCTTCCCAGTTCTGGCCTTCCTGCAGCTCGCCATCGCCGTGCAGCGAGTAAACGATATGGTTGTCATTATTCATTCTTTTCGCCATAGCGGCACCGGAGGCCACGCTGAGGCCCTGGCCAAGTGAACCACTGGCTATGCGCACACCGGGCAGGTGTTCGTGTGTGGCAGGGTGGCCCTGCAGGCGGCTGTTGATATGGCGGAAAGTACCCAGCTCAGCTACAGGGAAATACCCGCAACGAGCCAGCACGCTGTAAAACACCGGGGAAATATGCCCGTTAGACAAAAAGAAGACATCTTCGCCGGCACCATCCATGTCAAAGCCCGGCTTACGCTCCATCAGCCGGAAATACAGGGCCGTTAAAAAATCAGTACAACCCAGTGAGCCGCCCGGATGCCCGCTTTGTACCTTATGCACCATGCGCACTATATCGCGGCGCACCTGTGTTGCCATTTCTTTCAGATTGATGTTGCTCATTTTTGCTTGGAGTAATTGGGCCGCAAAAATAGCGGATTATACGGTAATAAATAATAAGAAATCCGTTTAATACTCTTCTCCCTATGCTAATTTAAGATAATCATTTATTGAAGGGTTGCTGCAATAATCTTCTTGAAATTGACAAAAAAGTATGGATGCGCTATCGGAGATACCAAATATACCATTACTTTCACACTGTAAATATTTAAAAATATGACCGATTGAAGTGCGCAGATAAGAATACTTAACATCATCTTGATTGTAAAAAATGCACAACTCATTTCCTGACCCTATATAAGCAATCGTGCCCCCATCACTACTTACGCATATCTCCCCGCGTGAAGTTGACTGCAATTGCGCGCTAACGGGCTGCCCGTTATAATAATCAGCAGAATAACTCGGGCTTACAGAGGTCCAGGAGGAACCATTATCTATCAGGCAATGAATACGCAGCCCGCCGTCAGGGATGTATCGCCCCACATAATATATCCTGTTTTTATAAATTGCGAGTTTACCCTGTATCCTTAACTGCTGTGGCACCAAAACAGAATTATTAGCGCTGCAAAGTACATAATAATAGCTTATGATGTCTCTGACTTCAAAGTAATACAAATGACCGTTATACCCTACATAATACAAACGAATATGCGATGCACTCTTATCATAAGTAAGGCCATATGTCGCTTTTTGCTGATTTATCGCTTTTTGACCATACTTGCCCTCCGCAGAGTAGGTAGGGCTTACCGTCTTCCACACCCCCGACGCCTTCTGAAATCCGTGTATATTACCGTGATACTGACCCATGTACCAGTTTTGGGTCGCTATATAATAGATACGGTCATTTTCAGGATATATCAGCGAACCAAGCGCGGTGATATTCTGCGCCCTCATTTCATTTTCCATAAAGCCGCCAACAAATGAATAATCCCACAAACTCCATATATCAATAGCCATAATATAATTATTCACCCCAATATACAACAGCCGCCTGCCATCAGGGCTCGCTACAAGGTCACTCTTCGCTTTTACCTGGTTACTTACCTTTTGCCCATGCATCAGTTCAGCTGCATAAGAAGGACTTACCGACAGCCATGTATAATTAACATACACGAACCCATGTATGTATCCATCAGTGCCAATGTAAAACATTTTATCCGGGCCTGAGCATACTAGGCTGCCAGCAACATTATTGCTGCCATTAGAGGTAAATTCCTTAATAAATTCATGCTTTATCCAGTTATAACCGCCTGCATACAGGTTTGCCCAAATGTTCTTTATGGTCACCTGCTGGTTAAAATAATCTGGCCCTGAGCCTGTTTCGGCCCTATACCAACCATCATTATGTGGTTCATATCCTTCTGGAAATGAAAGGTTTTTTCGGCCCGGCATACGCATGTGGATATGGCTGCCAAAACATCTTACTTGATAGTATATATATTTAAGTATCTGGTCCCGCACAGCCCGGGGCTGTATAGCCAACCAAGTGATGTTATCAAAACCATAGTTGCCATTTTCTTCATTTGCTGTATGCGCACAACCATAATTTGAGTCAATACCCCTGTTATCCCAGTCTAATAACATCGGATTATGCACACAATACCAACCTTGTGGATTTAATCCCCCATCGCCGCCTGCAAAAGCTCCCCTATTATTAATGAGTATTTGCGGGTAATTACGTGCAGTATCGCTGCATGGGTTACGCGCACTTGCATTTTGCCAAAATGGAGAAGCCGTCCCATGAAAATCAAACAGTAACTGCCTGCACCAGTCGGGTGCGGGATGAGATGGATTGGGGTCATAATAGTAGGCATTCCCTTCTTCGGGAGCGTAAATATGTGCGTCTAACAGCACCAGACCCCTGCGGGCATGCAGCGAAGCATAATGGCGTATCTTCTGTAGTAGTTTCCAATATTCGGCATGACCGTTGTGTCTGTCCCGCAAGTCCATCAGGAAAACATCCCCACAGTGAAGCGCTTCGCATCCCGCGTCAATATAATTTACGGCAAGAAAATAAAACCACAGCTGAGCTTCTAGTTTCGTAATGTCGGGAACTGAATTCTGCTGACCAGGATTCAACTTTTTAAGTGCAGCAACATCCGTATATAGCATATCCTTATACCTAAAATTCCTTATTTTGCCTGACAGTCCAAATGCGTCAAACACCCATGATGGAATTTCAATCTGATCAATTCCGTCATCCACCTCTTCAAACATAGATGCCTGGCAAATTATTTCATCATCTATTTCGTTATGAATGTACTCAATATCTTTTTTTAATTCGTCTAATAAAGCTCTCCATCCCCACCAAAAGCCCCATAAACTGGCAATATCTGCAATAAATTTTGGTTTAATATCTTTAACCATAGCGATATCTTCAGCATGATACGAAGTATATGTAGAGCCATAAGCAACACGCCAATTTGACATTTTGGACATGAGCAAAGCCCGGTCAAGGTAATTTTGGAGTACAGGTAGTGAAATTGTGCCATAAAAATAGTAGTCAGAGGAAGTATTTTTAGCAGCAGCATCAACACCGGAAAGGATATCATCTACCCGTTGCACTGCTGCATTACGTACTGCTGAAAGGTCATTGCCTCCAGCATTTTCTATGCCTGACTTTTTGATTGCCATTGGCTGTTTGCCCAAATCAGTGGAGTTTTCAGTCCCCTGCAATTGGGAGATATGGGTATCTGCCGCGGTTAATTGTTTCATAAGGTATTATGGTTAATTTTCTTTTTACAATACAACCAATTGTTTACTCACCGTGCCCGCTTCCGTACCTACCAAAATAAAATAAACACCTGCGGGCAACTGCCTGCTGAATACTACCGTCCTTTCATTGCCGGCATCAACTTCCCTTTTTTCAATAATGCGGCCAGCAATATCAGTAAGCGCCACTGTGGCAGCCGATATAAGCTTTGGCAGCTTAACGGTAAAACTACCTGCGGCGGGGTTTGGATACAGTTCAACTTGTAGCATCGGGTGTTGTACATTAGATGCGACGAGCGTAGCGGCTATCACCTTACGGATACGAAAGTTATTTTGGTCACAAATAAAAATGTCCCCGCTATCATTAACCGCTACATCACAAGGATAATCCAGCATAGCCATGGTAGCAGGCCCGCCGTCGCCACCAAAGCCGCCCGCAGTAAAACCCATTCCAATGTTCCGTAAATAACCATTGCCCGCAACAATGGTAAGGAAGCCCGCAGTATCTACCTTGTGTACATATTCAAACCGCTCATCTGTGAAATAAATATTGCCTGCTTTATCAGCGGTTATACCCCTGCAATGTATCCCCGTCGCGGTGGCGGGCCCGCCATTACCCATAGTGCCGCTGATAGCCCCCACACCATTACCCGCCACTATAGTGATGATGCCGGCCGTGTCTATTTTTCGCACATACACCCCTTCCGATATATATACATTATTTTTACTATCCGTAGTCAATCTCAATGCACCTACTTTTGCGGCAGTGGCTGGCCCGCCAGTACCACTTATACCGATAATTCCAGTACCAGCAAAGGTGGTAATAATTCCCGCAGTATTTACCTTACGGATCCTTGCATTGCTAACTTCTGCTATATAAACATTACCTGCATTATCTGCTGACACATCGTCAGGAGAATTAATCATAGCTGCTGTGGCGGATCCCCCGTCTCCGCTGTAGCCACTTATACCTGTTCCGGCAAGAGTTGTTACAATACCCACGACATTTACCTTACGAATCACATTATTCAACTCATCTGCTATAAATAGATTTCCAGCCGTATCTACACAAATACCACTTATATAGCTAAAAGTGGCATTTGTCGCAGCTCCTCCATCACCACTATACCCTGCTGCCCCTGTACCAGCCACTAAGGTAATTGTGTCATGCACATTTACTTTATACACTTGATAATGCTCCGCAAGGTAAAAATTTCCATAACGGTCAGTAGCCACACATCCTGGAAATATATTCGTTGTTGTTGCAGGCACATTAACAACAGTGCTGCTCGAGGTAGAACCGTTACCTGCTACTGTGGTAATAATCTGCGCCCCGGCGGGCTGGCTCAAAGCAACCGCAAAAAACAGGGCCAGGGAAAAGAAGAAATTGGTTTTCATGATGTTGATATTTATAGGGTGATATCACAAATTACTGCGTTTGTCTTCTGCAAATAAATCATTTGATCTCCGGCGGATACATTGGGTATATTCGTTCGTAATCAATTTCATTCTGCATGTCAATCTGCGAAAGTGGATTCTTCTTTTCATCACAACTGCATGGAACTTGCAGCAGGTATTGACTACTATTATTTGAGGAGATCCAGCCATAAGCATCAGGGCCCGTCAATAATTCATTTACATGGCGAGTTTGCAGCATACGTTCATCAGTTGCATACATCTGTGTTGCACCGTCAGTCGGGGAACTAAATAAATTAATGTTCATAGTTCTATGTTAAAGGGTTATTATGCATAATTCCAATCCAATCCTTCTGCTGTAACAGCGAAAGCCTCAGCAATTTCGGTAGAAGCCGCAATAACATATCCGGGCTTCAAGGAAAAGTTTATCGGCACGATCTGCTTAAATGACGGATTATTGCTTGACTGTAGTGTTTCCGGTATCATTATTTCTTTATAGAGATATTTTGTGACACCGTCAGTTATAAAGAGCCTTACCATTCCCGGATTTGTACTTTGCAATGCCTTAATTACCAGGTTTGATATATTAGTCCCATCATTTAATAAAGGTGAACTTGTGAGTATATTTGTTATGCTGCCTGATCCGGTAAGGGATGTATTTGCCACAG
>JACMPD010000031.1 GCA_014377675.1 Taibaiella sp. | reverse complement strand
CGCACTTACAGCATTGGCAAATTTAGCACCTGTTTAATAAGACCGCATTAACTCAAACCAATTACTCTATATATTAATAATGACTTTGGCAATAAGGCTATAGCGAAAGCATATTTTATGCCGGTAGCTGAGTAGTAACAAGAATAGTTAATAGAAGTACGGAAATCGACCTTTTCAATTACAGTATTATCAAAAGTAGCCCCCGTAAAATCGCAATGTTCAAAAACAGAACCTGTAATATCACACAAGGTAAAGTCAACTTCGTGAAGCTGGGTATTTTTAAAGATGTTTTTTTTTAATTTTACCTGGTAGAACGAAGAATGATTCAAAGTACAGTTATCAATGCCAGACGACATACCGAAACCGTTACAGTCATCAAAGCGTAACCCAAGAATTTTGCAATCAACAAACTTCACCTCCTTGAATGCCGTTTTTACCAATTGGGCCATACTGAGATTGCATGAATTAAATTAACACTTCCAAAAAATAACAGCACCGAGGTCAGCGTTTGAAAAATCGCAGTTCTTAAACACACATTCTTCATACTCTGCTTTGCGACGGGGGATGTCTTGATAGTTTATATTTTCGAGGGTTTGATTGATGAAAAGGTCGTCCATTACGCTTTGGGTTGCTCAAATCACAAAAGGGCAAAGGTATAATGTTGCGGATATTTCAATTGTGATTATTCGATATTATCTGGTGAATCACTGAAATAAGCGTAACCGCTTTGAAATTCCGCAATTATTTTAGATATTTGTTGTGTTTACTTCCCTTGCTAATATTTTATATTAAATATACATGTTAAAATATTCTATAATTACACTACTTGCGGTTTTGTTTTTGACCCGCACCTATGCTTTTGACCCAATGAAGGGCCCTGCCCGGCATGTTTCCGTACAAATAACAAACCCGTTAAGCGCTGCTTCAAAAATTGGTGGTGTGTTGGAAATCAGGTTAATACAAAGTTCGTTCAACTTTGGGTTCACTAATTACAGCGGTGTTTACCAGGGCAAACAATATAAGTTTGAATACCAAAAATATATAAAAACACAGTATAGGAATGAATATTTCTGGTATCTGAAAGCATTTGGAGGCGATGCCATGTACGTAAGCAGTAAGCTGGAGATGATTGGTGATAAGTCTGATGTAAAGGTAGGCCCCCTGAATTATTTTGGTGGTGGAGCCGGTTTCGGACGCAGGTTTAACCTGAATCATTTTTGTATTCTTGTTAATTGTGGCCTGAAATATGCTGTATTACCTGAAAACTTAAGCGATGAAAACAGGGAATACTTCAGGTTGTTTTACGCAACCGGCCCTGGTTCTATTCTTGACCTTAATTTAAGGCTGGGGTACCAGTTTTAATAATAATTGAACAGTAGTGTTAATCGATCAGACGTAATTATCTGCTGCCAGTCTTCATTTCGCAGCTGTATATACCTTGTTCGTAGCGGGCTCCTTTCTCGTCCTTTGGAAAGACTCTCGAAAATCATTATCTGTATTGTTTCATTTTTAATAGCTCGGTAGGCAAAGATTTTTAAAACAACCTATTCAGCACACGATAAAATTTTTCCAAAAGTTATGCACGTAAAATAATCGTTGATCACTTGGGTTATTTTATTTGTCCAGGGCAAACCATTATTTTCCAGATTATTTATTTTCAGCTGTTATATACGTAATTGCGAAGTTTTTATTAAATTTAGTCGATGATTCAGCGACTTTTTGATATAGTAGAGCAACGAAGCAGGCTGAGACCTGATTCTATAATGTTATCTGCCAAAGAAAATGGTTCATGGCGCACTTATTCCAGCAAGTACGTATGGGACACCGCAAATAAGTTAGCGGGCGGTTTATTGGCACAGGGCATTGACCGTAATGTAGTTGACCCACTGCTACAGGTGAAAATAGCCATTGTATCCCCCAACAGGCCTGAATGGATCATTACTGATATAGGTGTTCAACTTACAGGGGCGGTATTAACTCCTGTATATCCTACAATCAGTCCTGCTGAAATTGCCTATGTACTCAATGAAGCTGACGTTAAAATTGTTTTTGTTGCTAATAAAGACATTTACGAACGGTTTAAGGACGCGTTTAAAGATGTTCGTTCATTGAAAAAAATATATTCGTTTGATGAAATAGAGGGGGTCGCCCACTGGCATGAATTAATTAAACTTAATGCGTCGCCTGATCAGTCAATAATTGCTTCCATCAAAACAGAAACGCTCGCAACCATTATTTATACTTCAGGGACCACCGGTAACCCCAAAGGGGTAATGCTGACGCATAAAAATATTGTTAGCAATGTGCAGGATTCCATGCCGGCTTTTTCATTTGCATCGCCTGATAGCAAGGCGTTGAGTTTCCTGCCGCTGAATCACATTTTTGAGCGCATGGTTACTTATGTTTACCTGCAGGCAGGTGTTTCCGTTTACTATGCTGAGAGCATGGATACCATTGGCCTGAACTTAAAAGAGGTGAAGCCTTTGGTTTTTACTACTGTGCCCAGGTTGCTTGAAAAAGTTTACGAGCGCATTATGAACACCGGTTTGGAGCTAACCGGTATTAAACGCGCCTTGTTTTTTTGGGCTCTTAATCTTGGAAAGAAGTTTGATAATATAGAAAAGGGATCATTGTGGTATCAGCTTCAGCTTGCGTTGGCTAAAGCCATTGTGTTCAAAAAATGGCGGGAAGCGCTCGGAGGCAATGTAAAGGCGATAGTGGTCGGCTCCGCTGCCTGCCAGGAAAGACTCGTCCGCATTTTTACGGCTGCCGGTTTAGTAGTGATGGAGGGATATGGGCTTACGGAAACATCGCCGGTTGTATCGGTAAACAGGTTTGAGAGTGATAACAGAAGATTTGGTACTATAGGGCCGCTCATACAAAATGTAGAAGTAAAACTGGCCGATGATGGGGAAATATTAACCCGCGGTGCGAATGTAACGATAGGTTACTTTAAGCATCCTGAACTTACCGAGGCGGCAATAGAAAAGGACGGCTGGTTTCATACCGGCGACATTGGCACATGGGTTGAGAACCGGTTTTTGAAAATTACCGACAGGAAAAAGGAAATATTCAAAACTTCAGGTGGCAAGTATGTGGCGCCACAGGTCATTGAAAATAAGCTTAAAGAAAGTGCCTTTATTGAGCAGATGATAGTAGTTGGAAGCGGCAGAAAGTTTGTCAGCGCACTGATCGTTCCGTCGTTTGTGCAGTTAAGAAAATACCTCCGTGATAATTTTCCGCAGTTAAGCATTCCTGAAAAAAACAATGAGTTGATAAAGCTGAAAGAGGTTAATGCTATTATGCAGAAGCAGATTGATAAATATAATCCTTTATTCAGTCATCCTGAGCAGATAAAGAAAATAGCTTTAATAGCTGACGAATGGACGATTGACAGTGGTGAGCTCACGCCTTCATTAAAAATAAAAAGAAAGATAATAGAGCAAAAATTTAGCAGCGAGATTGAAGCGCTGTATGATGATGTTGCTGCGTGATCACTTCAATATTATAAAAAAGCAGGTAAAATAAATTCTTTTCCGTTCCTGGTCATTAATTCAGCTGTAAAGAGCGCGTTAATGGTTTAGCTTTGCAATTAAAAATAATTAAGAAAAATGGACATCGGCGCGTTATTCCAGGAGATAGTTAACAATCCTGTGCCTTCTCTACTTGTAGTTGGTAACCTCATATTAATCGAAAGCCTTTTATCAGTTGATAACGCTGCCGTACTCGCTACTATGGTAATAGATCTGCCTGCAGATGACCGTAAAAAAGCGTTGAAATATGGCATATTCGGGGCGTATTTTTTCCGGGGTCTTTGTTTACTTTTTGCTTCGTTTCTCGTTAAAATATGGTGGTTGAAACCAATAGGCGGCCTTTACCTTTTGTACCTTGTGTTTGACTGGGTGAAGGGTAAAATGCAAACTAAAGAGGAAAAAGAGGAGGAGGCTTTAGACAAAAACAGCAACTGGATATATAAAGTAACGGTTGGCTCACTGGGCAATTTCTGGGCTACAGTAGCTTTGGTTGAGTTGATGGACTTAGCATTTTCCATTGATAATGTATTTGCAGCTGTAGCCTTTTCAGAAAATATTATTCTTATTTGGGTAGGAGTATTTATTGGTATTCTTGCTATGCGTTTTGTAGCTCAGGGCTTTGTTGCCTTGATGGAAAAGTACGCTTTTCTTGAAACATGCGCTTTTGTAGTCATTGGGTTGCTTGGTCTCAAACTTGCGTTCTCCATTTATGAACATTTCAATCCTGAGGCACCCATTACAAAATTTATGGAAAGCCGCGAGGCGGACTGGATAACCTCTGGGCTAACGGTAGGTATTTTCTTCATACCACTGCTCACTAGTTTATTGTTTAATTTCCCCAAAAGAAACCGTTAATACACTGATAATTTTAATATGATTTTATAGTATTTAGCTTTCTATTATTAGACATTAATGTTTATGCAATTTTTTCGGTTAACCTTTTAATTTCTGGAAACGCTCTTTTCCAGACTGCGAGAACTGATTTGTATAACCCCTATACTTTTTATACTTTTATCCTTTAACTATGATGGACACGCCCCGATACAAAGAATTACAGCAGCAACTTACGGAGCAGACTGACGAGAAAGGCAGGATTGATATATTAATCGAAATGGCTGTTGAAGTCCGTAATTTTGATGTAGAGGAAGCCGCTAAAATGGCCGAAGATATTATTGCGCGTTCACGCGCGGTTACCTATACTCATGGTATTGGCAGGGGGTTAAAGTTGAAAGGAGCCTGTCACTGGCTGAAAGGTGAGTATGACCTGGGGCTTGAAGTATTAAAGGAAGCATTGGCGATTGCCACAAAAACAAAGGATAAAAGGCTTGAAGCCAGGGTACTCTATTATTACGGAAATATCTACAGAGATCAGGGTGACCTTGCCAATGTGCTGACCCATTTCAGGAAAGCACTTGCAATAAATGAAGAGTTAGGGGATGAATTCGCGCAGTCCATCATTCTTACCAGCATTTCAAACTTGCTGTATGATCTCAATGATTATGATAGCGCCCTGGAGTACGCGCTTAAATGCTTGCCCATTTTTGAAAGGGCCCATAACATCAGCAGCCTGATAAATGTTTATAACACTTTAGGAAATATTTATTTCAAAAAGGAGCAGTTGCCCGAAGCGCTGCATTACTTCCAGGAAAACCTGGGCCATTCAGAATTTGAAACAATCGCCTATGTAATGGCAGAGAGCGGATTGGGAAAGGTGTATTACAAAATGCAGAATTTTGATAATGCTAGAAAGTTACTTTCCAATGCTCTTCGCCAATCTGAGCACCTTGGTAATGTTGAAGTGCAGATTATTTGTCAATATTACCTGGGCCGCATGTACATGGATAAAGCCAGCTACAGGCAGTCATTGCAATACCTTAACCATGCCTATACACTTGCCAATGAATATAACCGCAGGCATGACCTCATGAGCATACATGAAATGCTTTCGGCGCTCTATGACAAAATGAGCGACATACCGAAGGCATTTCACCACCTTAAGTCTTACGAACAGCTTAAAGAAGAAATATTTAAGCAAAAAATTATTAATGAGTTGCGCAATATGCAGGTAAGGCAGCAGATTGAACTTGCGCAGAAAGAAAAAGAAGTAGCTGAGAAAACCGCTCATCTCAAGCACCAGTTTATGGCCAACATGAGCCATGAAATTCGTACACCAATGAATGCCATAGTGGGGATGACACGCCTGTTGCTCAACAGAGACCCTAAGAAGGAACAGCTCAGATACCTTAATGCTATTCAATTATCAGCTGATAACCTTTTGATAATTGTAAATGATATACTCGACTTATCTAAAATAGAAGCAGGGAAGATCATTATTGAACATACTGACTTCACTGTAAGGGAGGTGTTGCAGAGTGTTCAGGATATGTTATTCCTGAAAGCTGAAGAGAAAGGGATAGAGATAAAGATAACCACTGATGAAGCTATACCTAAACGTTTAATTGGTGATCCCACACGCCTAAACCAGGTGCTGATAAACCTTGCCGGTAATGCGGTGAAGTTTACTGAGAAAGGATATGTAGAGATAAAAACATATGTAAGAAGTAAATCGAATAAATTTTGGATCCAGTTTGATATTATTGATACTGGTATTGGTATTGCCGCTGAATATGTGGATAATATATTCGATAGTTTTACCCAGGCAGGTGCCGACGTTACCCGAAAATTTGGCGGTACAGGGCTTGGCCTTACCATATCCCGCCAGTTGGCGGGGCTTATGGGTGGGGAAATTTCGGTGAAAAGCGAGCTTGGGAAAGGGACTGTATTTACAGTTGTATTGCCCTTTGAAGAGGCACAGGTACAGGACTATGTGGCTCCTGAAAACACGCTTGACGATGCTGCAATGGCGAGGCTGAACAGCACCAAAGTTTTGCTGGTGGAAGACAATGAATTTAACCGGATGGTGGCTGAGGAAACTCTTAAGGAGTTGATTCCTTCACTTGAACTGCATATTGCCATTAATGGGTTAGAAGCTGTAACAAGACTGCAGAGTGAAATGTATGACATAGTACTTATGGATATTCAGATGCCCATAATGGACGGTGTTACGGCAACTAAAACGATCAGAAATACCCTGTCTGAGCCTGCGCGCAATGTTAAGATTATAGCAATGACCGCCAATGTGCTGCAGGAAGACGTGCAGCTTTATTTTGATGCAGGTATGGATGCGTATGTATCAAAACCATTTAAAGTTGACGAGTTGTTGCGTAAAATGGATTATGTATTAGGGAAGACCAATGTATTGCGTGTTGTTAATGATGTAAATTATGTACAAAAGGCACCCCCGCCTAATAAACCTAAATCAGTTTTCGCGCCACAATCTGCCACCAAACCGGTAGAGAAAGATATAAATTCACATATTGTTGCTGGTGGTAATGAACCGCCGCCGCTGCCCGAATTTGTAACCGACCGGAATTTCCTGAAACAGTTTACAGGCGGCAACCCGGAGAAGATGCAAAAGTATATTTCTATGTTCCTGGAGAATGCGTCAAAGTTGCTTAAAAGTATTGATGTAGCCCTGGCTGCAAAAGACTATGCTGCAATAAAAATTGCGGCGCATTCTCTAAAGCCCCAACTTTCATACATGGGCGTAAAAGAAGAGATAAGCCACATTTTTTTGATAGAGCAGGCTGCGGGTGCACCGGCGCACTATGATACGCTGCCTGAGCGCATTGTTTCGCTCAACAGGATATGTAACAAAGCTTTTGAAGAATTAAATAATGTGAGTTAAAGGGAAATTTCTTCCGTGTAATACCATTATTGTTGTTTGATGATTACCTTTGTATATTATTGGCCGAAACATTGATTTTATGGGTGCACAACAAAATAAAGATTATATTTTTCTCGTTGATGACGAGCCTATTCAGAATGAAATGTTGAAAGACTTTCTTGCTGAAAAATTTAATTTCGCCATAAAGACATATGACAGCGGAGAGGGCGCCCTTAAAGACATTAAGTTAAACCCTGAAATAATTGTGCTTGACTATCACCTGAACTCACATTTGCCTGACGCTCAGGATGGTATAGAGGTATTGAAAATGCTGAAGGCGCAACTCCCTGAAACAAAAATTATCATGCTTTCTGGCCAGGATAAGATTGAAGTTGCAATTGAAAGCATGAAATATGGTGCTTTTGACTACGTGATTAAAGGGGAAACAGCGTTCTCAAGGATGGAGAATATCATCAACTACATAGGCGAAATATCAAGTATGAGAGCCGCTAACAGAACTTACAAGCAAGTGATTGCTGGTCTGTGTATTGCTTTTGCGTTAATTGTTATTGCATCCGTTTCGCTGGTTTTAAAAATGAGATAAATTTTATTATTATACATTAATATTGTCTTCCATAATTGGGCATTTTCAACTATTATTTACTTGGCATCTGAATTCGATATGGGGAAGTTATTTATGTCTTTGCTGTTCCTTACTGTTACTTTGCAGCCTAACATTGCTAGCGCTCAGTCAAAAGACGCTGCAAAGACAACCGTGTTAAAAGTTAAAAGCGTACCTGAAAAAGGGGTTAAAAAAGTTAAAAGTGCACCTGTCACTAAAGTTTTACCAGTTTCCGGTGTCGGTAAAACAGTTCATAAAAATACTTCAGGAAAACGCCATATTGTAAAAAATATTATCAATCGCCCTTCGCATGCCACTCAGAAAGAAGAAGTAATTGAAATAGAGGATAACAGGGAACAGACTACGGTAGAGATAGATAAGGGAAGGGTATACGTAAACGGGGAGCAAATCTCAACAATTGATAATCCCAGTAAGGAACATCATAAGATAATTATAAGAAAGGATAAGCAAAATTTGACTGTTCGAACGCCGGTATCAGCGACAGACGCTGCTGAGGAATACAGGCACAAGCCAATGCTCGGTGTTTACACGGAGAAAAACACTGATTTTAGCGGAGCCTATATCACTGAAATAGTGAAAAACAGTCCTGCAAGCGATGTCGGGCTGCTTCGGGGCGATGTCATTGTAAAAATTAATAACAAGGATATACGTGATGCCGGCGATCTTTCAACAACGATCAATGACCACAATGGTGGTGAACGTGTTGAAATTGCATATGTGAGAGATGGTAAGCAATACCATACTGAAGCCGAACTGGCAGAAACAAATACCAGGCGCCGCCGCCAGACTTACGACTATACCATACCTGACCTTCATGGCGTTAGGAGATATCCTTCTCCATATCTTCATTCCTTCATGTTTAATGCTGTTGACAATGAGTATGAATATGGACCGCAAATGGGGATTGAAGCGCAGGATGCCAAAGACGGCAGGGGAGTAGCAGTGCTTTCTGTGAAGAAAAATACGCCGGCAGATATTGCAGGCCTTAAAGACGGCGATGTAATCTTGAGGCTCGATCATATACGCACTACCTCAACTGACGACATTCAGGATATACTGGCTGACACTTGGCCCAATCAGCGCATCACAATACAGTTTAAGCGGGAAGGGGTAACGATGTATGCTTACATGCGCTTTTCAAATGAAAAAATGAAGAAAGACCTCTGATAGCTGATGGATACGCTCTCTCCGTCGCAGGTCCGTCGCTGGCTATTATTGAGTTTGTTGTTGTTGGTAGTAACCGCCTGGTTTAGTGTGGGATATTATCATGTTGATGAACATTTTCAGATACTTGAATTTTGTAACTTTAAACTGGGCCTTTCTCCTTCAACAGCATTGCCATGGGAGTTTGGCGCTAAATGCAGGCCGGCTCTACAGCCCTTTATAGCCTTTTGCCTTAGTAAAGCCGCTATGGCTTCAGGTTGTTATAATCCGTTCTTTGTCGCTTTCGTATTGCGCCTTTTGATGGCGCTGCTTACCTGGATAACAACCAGGTACCTGGTGTTAACCTTGCTGCCTGATTTCAACACAGTAAAAGGAAAGAAATTTTTCATCTGGTGCAGCTTGTTTTTATGGTTTGTACCATATATTGGCGTTAGGTATTCTTCAGAAAACATATCCGCCAACCTTTTTATTTTAGCAATTACATTGCTCCTCGCACTTGGTAATTATTCCCGGAAACAGCAATATATCCGGTTGCTGGGAGCAGGGTTGCTATTTGGGTTCAGTCTCTATCTAAGGCTGCAGATAGGTTTTGCATTTATTGGGCTCGGCATATGGCTCATTTTTATCCGGAAAGCCCCGGTTGTACATTATTTGCTGCTGGCCGTTGCCGGTCTCACAGCAATTGGCATTACCACGCTGGTAGATCGTTGGTTTTATGGCGAATGGGTATTTACGCCTTACAATTATTTTAGTGTCAATATCATACATAATGTAGCTGCGCAATTTGGTGTACAACCTTGGTGGTGGTATTTTCAAAAGTTTATTGAACTGGGCATACCTCCCTTGAGCATAGCTCTTTTCATTCTTTTTCTTGGTGGAATGTTCAAAGCACGTACTCACGTATTTGCATTTGTCCTATGCACATTTTTAGCAGGTCATTTTGCTATCGGGCATAAAGAATTGCGGTTTATATTTCCGGTGGTGTTGCCATTTATTTATATGGTATGCAGAGGACTGAATGAGGTATTCCTTCGCTTTGATGGCCGGGTCTGGCTTAAGTACTGCCTCAAGCTTTTTATTATAATGAATATACCGATTCTCCTATTTAAGATGGTGACACCCGCCCAGGAGATGATGAAGTACTACGCCTTTGTCTACAGCTACCTGAAGCAGACCAATGCTACAATTGTATCAGTAAAATTATCGCCGTTTGCGCTTGGGCTTCTGGAGGCCAACTACTACAAGCCGCCTGCATTAAATATGCAGGTCTTCAATAAGCCAGCTGACCTTCTTGCTGCACTAAAACAAGACACCGCAAAAACCTATATCTTTATGAGTGAGACCTTGAAACCAGGGCCGGCACTGGCAGGTTGTACTACCGAAATGATCTATTGCCAATTCCCAGCATGGCTGTTGAAGTATAATGTAAACGGTTGGCAGGAACGGTCTTATATCTGGGCTGTTTTTAAAGTCAAGGCAGGGAAGTAATTGCATAAAGTCAGCTGATAAAGTTTCAATGTTTTTTATTCATGCCGGCTATTTATAATCTGCCGTGTTACCCACATAATCGCAAAAAATATGTTGTCTTTCTCGTCTTATAATGTAGCACTTGTGAAATTAATTACGTACTTTTGCATTCCAATTTTGGCGAGGTAGCTCAGTTGGTTAGAGCACAGGATTCATAACCCTGAGGTCGGGAGTTCAAATCTCCTCCTCGCTACACATATAAATTCAAGCGTTTAAGTTTTATAACTTAAACGCTTTTTTGCTTTATCTCCCACCGCCGCATTTCAGTTACTCCTTTATTGATATATTTTCTAAAAAGCACAAAAATGAATGTTTTGCCCGCATGGCGGATTAAATATATAAAAGTTCAATTTATATTCGATAATGAATTTCTAATTTATATTTAATTTTAGCCTCTTTAATCAGTTTACGCCACCATAAGTCCTAGGCTTTCAGAAATTGTTTGCCAGACAATCATTTTTCATTTTTCAAAATTTACCTATGTTATGAAGCCACGGAGCATAAAGTGTGTTGGCACAATCTTTATTACTTACCTACCAGAACATTATTCAAAACAACTAAAAACAAAATCATGAAAACCTGGAAAATTTTAGCTGGCGTTGCGGTAGGTGCAGCCATTTACATGCTAATCAACACTGAAAAAGGCGAAGAGCTGCAACAAGACATAGCTGATGGCGTAAAAGACCTCAAAAAGAAATTCGATAAAATGAAAGATAATGCCGGAGATGGCCTTGCTAACCTCCAGAAAATGGTGAGCAGCGAAATAACCGGTCTTGGTGAAGACGCTCGCAAAAGAATAATGGATATAATTGAAGATGGTAGCGACGCAGCTGCTGCCGGCAAAAAGAAAATGAATAAAATGATGGCCTAATTGGGACTTGATTTTTCCTTGAAGTTATAGATTGTAAGTTTCGGCACTAGTTGCATGCAGGCCTGGTGTCAGATAGCAAACTTTCTATTTTAAATTAAAGCCTCCGGTCCGGGGGCTTTAATTTTATACATTCAACTACAGAAATGTTAGTGAAATGTGTTTTTGTATCACTTCCTTTAAAACTAGATTATCGAGTGAATGGAAGCATAGGGATAAGAACAGAAGGAGGGGAGGGGCACCTTAGGGCGCAAGCCTGCACTTACTCCAATGGCCGTCAGCGCCCGCGGTAAATAAAATGCGGTCATGCATCCTGCTGCTTCTTCCCTGCCAGAATTCTATGCTTTGTGGCCGCACATTGTACCCTCCCCAGTGTGGAGGGCGGGGAATACTTTCCTCTTTAAATTGTTGCAGATACGTACTGTAATTTTCATTAATGACTTCACGGTCAGCTATCACCTGGCTTTGCGGACTTGCCCAGGCACCAAGCTTGCTTCCATACGGGCGGCTTTCGAAATAAGTATCACTTTCAGTAGCGCTCAGTTGCCTGGCTATACCTTCTATACGCACCTGTCTCTCCAGTTCTTTCCAGAAAAACAATAGGGACACATGGTTGTTGGCGGCTATCTGTTCTCCTTTAGCACTGTTGTAGTTGGTGAAAAAAGTGAACCCGTTATGCTCAACGCCTTTTAACAGTACTATCCGCGCATGAGGAAAACCCCTTCCATCAACGCTGGCTAGCGTCATTGCGTTTACCTCGATAATAGACGCAGACACAGCCTCGCCAAACCACTTTCCAAAAAATGCCAGCGGATCATTGCCCGTAACACCTTCATCAAGTGAGGCCAGTATGTAGTCCTGTCTTATATCGGCAATATGCTCTAAGTGTGGCAAGTTATTTTTTTTTGTCGCCGGTGCCAAGATATTTAGCCATAACATAGATAAGTTCTATGGTCAACAACAGGCTAAATACCCACATGAGGGTTGGGCCAACATTTTTATTTATGTTATCGTAGAAAGCGCCTAAAATCAGGTTGTTCATTGCTGTGTGAATTTTGGCTGCAAGATAAGCCGATTTTTTGAAAGAGAAAGTTGCAACCGCTTTTAAGACGTAAAAAATTTGGTTCAAAGCGCCCATTTTTCACTTAGAGCATACATCATTTGTTTGTAATGTTATGCTGTTCTGGTTTTTATAATTATCTTCATTCCAAATTAGCAAGGGGCTTATGTTATTGCGCCATGTGCCTTTCTTAAAATCTGTTTTTATCTACTCCTTTACGGCTTTCGGAGGGCCGCAGGGGCACATGGGTATGATGGTTAAAACTTTTGTCCAAAAGCGCAAAGATGTAACCGAAGATGAGCTGCTCGAATATAACGCTTTCTGCCAGATGCTTCCCGGTCCGTCTTCCACCCAAACCGTTACGCTCATTGCCATGAAGCGGGGAGGGATACCGCTGGCCTGTATTACGTTGTTGCTGTGGGTGTTACCGGCTGCACTCATTATGGGGCTTTTTTCTTTTCTCATATTTTATTATGGACCGGGCAGCGCATCAAAAGCCAGCCTTCCACTGCACTTGTTTACGTATATACAACCCATGTCGGTTGGTTTTGTTGTGTATGCTGCGGTGCGCATGATGAATAAAAGCATTAAGTATGTGGCTACTACCGGCATCATGATCGGCAGTATTATTGCCACAGTATTAATACGTTCGCCATGGGTTTTTCCCAGTATATTGCTTGTTTCTGGTACTATTAGTAACTTCAGTAACAAGCGTATCCCCGGCACTCAGCAGAAACCAAAGCGCATCAACTGGATCAATCTGTGGCTTTTTGTTTGCCTGTTTCTGATAGCGGGCGTACTCAGCGAACTCGCGCGGCGCCAAAACTGGTCGCACGGACTGGTCTATCACCTGTTCGAAAATTTTTACCGCTTTGGCACCATCGTTTTCGGGGGCGGGCAGGCGTTACTGCCTATGATGCATTACCAGTTCGTGGCTACACAGGCGCATTTACAAACGCATGCTGTACTTACTTCCCAGCAACTGCTCACAGGCTATGGTATGGTGCAGGCTGTTCCCGGACCGGTATTTTCAGTATGTTCTTTTGTGGGTGGCATGGCCCTGAGTCAATACGGTCCGGCATGGCAGGCAGTCGGTTGTATAGTAGCCACCACCGCGGTTTTCCTGCCCAGTACGTTACTCCTTTTCTTTTTCTTTCCTATCTATGAAAATCTGAAGCACCATGTTATCATCTTTAGGGCGCTTGAAGGTATCAATGCCGCTATTGTGGGCATCATTTGGGCCTCCGGCATAGTGCTGTTTCAGTCTATAGCATTTGAGTGGGCCAATATAGTTGTTATAGTAATTACATTCTGCCTGCTGTATTTCAGCAAAATACCCTCGCCCCTTATAGTTGTGGGTTGGTTGCTGATGGGGCTTACCATGTACCAATTTTAAGTTGGTCTCAGGCTATTTATTTTACCTGCCTTTTATACAGCACCCACGCCACGCCGGCAAATATCAGGTTGGGGATCCATACAGCTATCATGGGGTTGAGGGAAGACTTCGTTGAAAAGGTAGTAGAAAGCTGCATCAACATGATGTAAATAGCGCTTATGGCTATGCCCAGCGCCAGGTGCAGACCGCCGCCACCCCTTATCTTACGGCTCGCAATGCAGGCACCTATTACTGTGAGTATAAGACCTGCAAATGGCTGGGCAGTGCGGCGGTGTTTTTCAACATAGAAGAAGTTGAGATTCTCGCGGCCGCGAAGCGTTTCGGTTTCTATAAAACGGTTGAGTTCAGGTGTAGTGAGGCCCTCTTTCTGAGCTTCATTGTGGTTAAGGTCAGCGGGTTTAAAGGGGTAGTTCAGCGACAGTTCAGGCAGGGTAGTGATGCTTTCTTTCAGCGTATCATTCCGGCGGATTACGACATTGTGCAGTATCCATATTTTTTTAACACTATCGTAATTGATCACTTCAGCCATCAGCTTTTCCGCAAGTATATTGCCTTTCATTTTTTCCGCCGTAAAGTGGCTCCCGGTGCCGGAGGCGAAGTTGAAACTTTGTATATAGATAAACGCGTCTTTTGAAATGCCGAGGTGTACATTTTCACCTGGATAGATATAGTTACCATCATTAATGTATTTGTCTTCAAAGGCTACGCGTTGTTTGTTGGCTATGGGTATCACCCAGTGATTGGCAAGTAGAGACACAAGGCACAAAAAACCGCCCCCTATAAAATAAGGGCGTAAAAACCGCTGAAAGGATACGCCAGATGATAGAATGGCGATAATTTCAGATTTATAAGCCAGTTTGGATGTGAAAAATATGGTAGCTATAAAAATAAAAAGCGGAAAAAGCAGTGCTGTGATATGCGGAACAAAGTTTTTGTAATAATTAAGCACCACCAGGAAGGGCGCTTTTTTCTGCACTATATTATCAACTTTTTCAGAGTAATCAATAACGCAAGAGATAACAGCCAGTATCATAATGGCGAAGAAAAAGGTACTCAAAAATTTCCCGATAATATACCAGTCTATTTTCTTTATTAACGCGTTGCGTGGGCTGCTCATTGACTGTCAAAAGTAACGGTATTTCGTTTCTTTAAATCATGTTTTAACTGTTTTTTAGCGTGGTGGCGGATTTGGCATTTTGAGGAAAACCAATAAACCAAAGAAAACAATTTCGAAATATGAAACAAAACAGTATTGGTTTTAGAGTGACAAAAAACTTTAAATTTTTTTTTCAGAAAGTCTGACCAACAATGCTATTCATCAATTTCTAGAAAAATAAGCTTGTTTTCAGTTTTACTAATAAATACACTTGTATTGATCCGAGCATAATCGTCCATTCCAGGAGTAAATTTCACCCGGATGTAGTCGTTTTCGGTTTCGCAGTCTTTGGTAGTTGCACGCGCAAAATTCCGCTCAGTTTGCCAGGATATCACACTGTCATTTGACACATTGCCTGGAGTGAAAGACTTTGAAGTTGTTATCAACTTTATAGCGTTTTGTTTGTCTTTTTCAGATATTTTCAAAGTAAATGTATGGTAGTAGTCTCCAATTGCCGACGCTGATTTATTTTCCAATATATCAAATTTATCTTCTAGATAAAAATTTTCTGCTTCAACAATTTCTTTAGCATCACTTTTTGTAAAGAGCAGGTCTTCAAATACCGTTAAGAAAAAAACAGTTAGAACGAATAGACCATAGGCTATTGCCAGGTATTTTGCAATTTTGGGGTAGCCTAACTTTTTGGGAATAAAATAAAACAAAAGTCCGATTGGCACTCCAACGAACAAAAGAATGACAATGCCTATAAAAAAAGCGCCTAACATGTTTTATACTTTATGGGTTTTCCTGCAAATTAATAAAAAGTGCAGCGGTTAGCTATAAAATTGATAGCTGTAACTTGTAATTGGCTGTTTCGATAAGACACTTTCAACTATGCGCAAAAACTGATTATAGTTGGGTGTGAAAGTGTTTTTTGAGATTAGAATAATATTGAACCAGTTAATGACTATTTTGAGGGGTATTTGTGAATTACTGGAGCTATTGGACGAGGAGCTATATTCTGCAAAATATTTATGTTTGGAAATTCACGCCGTTACAGTTTAATCATTGTCAGGGACTAAACCAGTTGAGTGCCCGCTATCTTTTCCATATTCTTTTCTTGATTTCATTTTCTTGACTTCAATAAATTCTCCCGTCCATGGATTGAAGCAATAGACATCGTATCGAAATATTATCCCTTTTCTATCCGGCGGTCGCTCATAATTATCTTTTCTTCTGAGATTGGAAATATAGTATACAAACCGCCCATTATAGAAGTCTTTCTTTTTGAAATTTTCCCACGTTAAGAATTCCTTTATGTCGGTTGAATCAGTAACAACAAGACCCTTCTGTTTAGCGATAAAAATTGCCTTATCTTTATTTAACACGAACTTTTTTGTATTCGATTTAACTCTCTCAAAACCGTAATTGTTCCAAAAATCATCTGTGCTTGCGAAATATTTTCCATTTGAGTCTAAACAAATTCCCAATTCGATAAAGTGTTTATCTTTCTTGTTCAATCTTACCTCATACCTCAACAAGTAAGAGTTGGGGCGACTTTTAAGCGGTTCTGTCCAAGACCCAAGATAGTCTTCTGTCCATAGAGTATCGTCTCCGAACTTATCTCTATGGCCATGATAAGCGTAAAAGTCAAAATTAAATTTTACGTGTTCTCTTAAAAATTCACGTCCGTAGGCATCAGTAATAATATTATCTGCCGTAATCTTCATTTTTTCGAGCAACTTATAAAAAGGATACAATTTTGGATTGACCTTACAAGTACCCTGGTCATGATCCCAAGTGTACATTAGTTGATCCGTTCTGTTGTATTCTTTCCATACTCCCCAATATTCGCCGTCTTTACTCATCCAGCCTTCAGTATTCAATTGTGTTGTATCATCGATGAATGAAACACTATACCAGACGGAGTCTTTATACTTGTACGTTTCTTCATAAACCCGGTAAACAGAGTTGCGAATTATTTCAATGTTGCTAGTGTCTGTTTCAATTGTTTGGCGAAAAGGCGGTTGTGCATACAAATAGGAGATACTCAAGCAAAAGAAGAGTGTAACCACTATTTTATGATACGTCAAATATAT
>JACMPD010000284.1 GCA_014377675.1 Taibaiella sp. | reverse complement strand
TTTGGCAGGTTTGAGTAAAACAGACTGATGCAGCCGGTGGGGCTGCATCAGTTTATATATTGTTTTGGTTATCAGTTGTAAGCGCTTAGTGTTTCAGCCTGTTGAGGATATTAATGTCCACAGAATGCACCTTTCGGTACATCATAACTATAATAGCCAGCCCTATGGCCACTTCGGCGGCGGCTACCACCATTATAAAAAAAACGAACAGCTGTGCATCAGCGTCGCCAAACATTTTAGAGAAGGAGACGAGCAGCAGGTTCACGGAGTTGAGCATGAGCTCAATACACATGAAAATGATGATGGCGTTGCGCCGCATGAGCGTGCCCATAACACCTATTGAAAACAACAGCAGACTTAGAAACAGGTAATGTGTGGAATTAACAGGCACCAGTAATGAATTTTACGTGAAAAAATAATTTTAATGTATTGATGTTGGGGTTAAATGCTGTTTTCTTTGGTAAGCGGCGTAGTGGAGGTAACTGCTCCGGGGTCGGTCCCTTTAAGGCCTGTGCCGGCATGTTCGTTTTTGCCTATCACCACGGCGCCTATCATTGCGCTGAGGAAGAGTACGCTGCTGATTTCAAATGGTAACACATACTTGGTAAACAGTACTTTGCCGAGATTTGAGATAAGCCCTATGTCGGTTGATTCGCCATTCATGGGTTCTACTTTGGCGGTTCTGATGGCGGCAAGCACCACCAGGAACAGTACGCCGCCTGAAATAACCCCTGCCAGCTGTATCATGTGGCCTTTTTGGGGCTCTACATCGGCATTGAGGTTCATGAGCATGATAACGAACAGGAAGAGCACCATTATGGCACCGGTATATACTATAAGATTAACCACTGCGAGGAACTGTGCGTTCATTAATATGTAGTGACCTGATATAGAAACGAATGTAAGCACCAGGAATAATACGCTATTGACGGGGTTCCTGCTGAGAATAACGCCGAGGGCGCAGCCGACAGCCATAGCTGATAATACCCAAAATAAAATACTAAAAATATCCATTGTATTGTAAAATATTAAATAATTAAAGTCAAGTTGCCGGGGTTTTATGCCTTTTTGTTGGTGTCCGGTATCAGCAGGTCTTCTTTTTTATAGACAAAGCTTTTACGGTTGTAGTTTGATGGCATTACAGTTTCAGTAAGGTATATAGCGTCTTTAGGGCAGGCCTCTTCGCAATACCCGCAGAAGATGCAGCGCAACATGTTTATTTCATATTTAGCGGCATATTTTTCTTCCCTGTACAGGTTTTCTTCACCGGGTTTGCGCTCGGCGGCCTCCATGGTAATTGCCTCAGCGGGGCAGGCAAGGGCGCACAGGCCGCAGGCGGTGCAGCGCTCCCGGCCCTGTTCATCACGGTTAAGGATGTGCAGTCCCCTGAAAACGGGGCTGAACGGCCTTTTTTCTTCGGGGTAGCTTACGGTAGCTTTCTTTTTAAATATATGACCGAGTGTAATGCCCAGGCCCTTTAATATACCGGGCAGGTATGCTTTTTCAGCCATTGTCATAGGGCTGCGGTCTACCTGCACCGATCTTTTAGTTAGTTTTTCCATTATTATTTTCTTGTACC
>JACMPD010000283.1 GCA_014377675.1 Taibaiella sp. | reverse complement strand
CAGTACCTTGATAACACCACCAACGCTGCCCGGGCCATAAAAGAATACAACTATCTCAATTTGCTGATCCGCTATACGGCAAAAGTGAAGCCATTCAAAGAAGTAGTTGCGACCCTCGCGCTCAACAACATCACCGGCGCGCTTTACGCCAATAACGGATATACTTTCAGCTATGTATACGGCGGCTCCCTCACCACCCAAAACTACTACTTTCCACAGGCTGGCTTTAATGTACTGGGCGGGTTGACCTTTAAATGGTAATACCGGAGGCTTTGCCCCCAGTAGCCACGGGTTTCAACCCGTGGACCAGCTACCTAACAATCCGGCTTTAGCCACAGAGTAAAATCTGTGGCTAAAGCAGCCCATCCTTATCCTTCTATCCACGGGCTAAAACCCGTGGCAACTACAATTGTAAATATACCCACGATACCCCGCACTGGCGCGAGAATTAGCGCAGCGCTCTCGTGCCTAAACAAATGAGCGGGTTTCAAAACCCGCCGAAGGCATTCCCAACCAGTTAATTGTAATCTTCCACTACCTTTCACCGGGTGCAACCCGGTGATTACAAAACAGATTTATAACTTACTGGTCGCCAGCGTCTCGCTGCGACCTAAAATATGGAAGCGTCGCGCCTCCGAAACGAGGGCTTCAGCCGGGTATTGCTATTAGAGAAATACTTTAATATTGAAGAGAGACGCTTCATCATGTTGGGACGTAGCGGGACGCTACGACCAGTGGGGTATTTTGTCTAAAACTTTACAATACATTTCCCTGTGGTATCAATCAGCCGCCAGTGCCCTTTATATTTAACTGCGGCAACATCTTCAGCGAAATCGGCTGCTTCAGAATAAATATCGGTAGTTATCAATTTGCCCGCCTTATTGATATAGCTGTATTCTTCATCAGCAAAACGATTCTCCTTTAGCTTCACCACGGCAATACCATTGTCGGAAAAAGGCCCTAAATATGGATAAATACAGGGAATAAGCTCTTCTCCCTTCGTATTAATTAATCCGTAGTTACGCGCGACCATATCATGGCAACTATAAACCGGGCGCTTCTCATCAATGATACCCACTATAGCTACTCCGTTTGAAAAAACGTTAGCTTCATTCCATTGGGGCGCAATAACCAAGTTGCCGCTCTTATTCATATACCCATATTTTCCATTTCCCACAATTGAAATCAATCCATCCACAAAAGAGCAATCATCAGAAAATCTATCAATATATGAATCAGAGTTTCTTCTATTTAAAATTTCATTGCCCTGCCTGTTTAAGCAAACCAAATTGCTTCCATCAATAAAACAAACCACTGAATCGCTAAAGGAAGGTAGATCATAGGTACGTTTTCCCAAATTAATGATACACTTTCCCTCGTGATTGATGAGTTTAACCATGTTGTTTTTTTTCACCGCGGCCATGCCCTGCGAAAAAGACCCCGCATTTTTATATCTGCACCTGATTACTATTTTCGCCTTCTCATTGATGAAGCCATACTTCCCATTCTTTTTAACTAATGCCCTGTTTTCAGCAAAACTTTCAGCATCTTCAAATAATGGTTTTATAACCATTGTTCCCGCACTGTTGATATAACTCCACCTGCCATCCAGCATCACCGCGGCAAGACCGTTTTTAAAAGGTTTTGCAGCTTCATAATTACACCTGATTACTTCCTTCCCGGTTTTATCAATAAAACCCCAATAGCCAAATGAATCAGTTACCTGGGCTAATGCCTGTGAAAATGAGTAAATGTGGCCATAGTGCCCGGGAATAGTTGGTAAACGAATTATTGCCCCTGTTGTATCTATATGCTGCATCATTCCGTGATATCTCACAAGTGCGATACCGTTTTGAAATACCTGTGCACTTTCAAAAATGGTGGGTATTACTTCCTTGCCCTTAAGGTTTATATACCCATAATGCGCATTTCTTCGCCAAAACTCCCGCTCTTTGCAAACTGGTAAATATTTTGGGATAATACTATCGTTATAGTTAAAGGAATCTTCTATACAACCATATTTATGTCGGTTTATTATATTGCCGAAGGTGTCAATTAGATACTGATAACCCTCAAGGTCAGTAACTGTGGTAAGCCCATTTAGCACTTTAGAATGGCAGTATTTATATTCGCAGCGAACAATCTCCTTTCCCGCCTGGTTAACTAATCCTTCCTTTTCATTTTGAACTACACGCGCAAATCCGTTACAGAATTCATAAACATTATCATAAACTACCGCCGTAATTGGCCGGCCGGAAGTATTGATAAACCCCTTCTTGCCATTTTGCTCCACTATGGCGAAGCTATCCTTAAAATTGTAAACCTGATCATAAATGCATGGAGTGACAAGGGTTCCGCTTTTATCAATAAAACCCCACTTTCCATTACTTTCAACCATAGCATATCCCTCTTTAAAATAGGACACATCAGCAAATTTGGCCTGACAAAGGACATCGCCCTTACAATTAATAAATTGAAAGCCGGAATCTGTTTTCCCAATTGCCTCACCGTGGTAAAACGGATAAACCTTGCTGTACTTAAAATCAGTATGCTGTTTTCCTAGAGTATCTATAAATCCCCACTTGCCAGTACAGTTACTAGCGGGAAGCAGGCTTTCGTTAAATTTGTATCCTATTTCTGAATAGATAAAAGGGGTAATAAGGTTGTTATCATCATCTGCAACCGCCCATTTCTCACCCTGCATGGCTTTATTAAATCGTCCCCCCAATCCCGTTAAAGAATCATACATACAAGGTATCCGTTGCCTGCCCTGCCAATCATAATAACCATATTTTCCCTGTGAATCAACGAGTATAAAAGCGCCGTTGCCCATGTCCCAGTTTTTTATCTTATTGTACCGTGGAGGCACTATTGCTCTGCCTGCTGAGTCGTAGATACCCTTCTTGCCGTTAGCCCACACTAAGTAAAAATCATTATTAATACTTACAATATTGTCAAATATAGGGGGCAACAGGGTTTTGTTATTGGCATCTCTTATGCCCATTTTTCCGTTAATTCTGTATGCCTGATTTTCAAATAATGTGAGACCCAAAAATCCGAGACTGTCGTCATCTATTGCCATTTCGTTCCATGTATCTGCAATCACTGTATCACTACCAGGCACCTGCTGTGCGTGGCAGGAAAAGCAGAGCGTTAAGAAGATAATGATAAAGGCACTGCGCAGCATATTACATTGGCATTTGAAAGACTATAAAGATAATAAAGATGAGGATAATTACCTGCAATTTACAGTTGCAAACTGGCGTAATCTCCGCCTACCCCAAACTGGCGCGAGAGTTAGCGCAGCACTCTCTCGTGCCTACACAAATGAACGGGTTTCCAAACCCGCTAACGCCCCAAGCCGGTTAAGCACAATCTCCCACACTCCCCAACCAAACAACAGAAATACCCATTGCCAATAGACCGATAGATTATTTAATCCACATTTTCAGGCTCTCCAGCACACGGGGGTTACATTGGGGGCAGGTAGCTTTTATATCGGTAAACTCTATAAAGGTGCCTTCAGCGGCTATACTCAGTATATTGGTTACCTCTTTAGAAATGAAGAAGCCGTTAACGGGTATTGAAATGTCCTTCCCGCCTACCCGTGCCTTAAAGGTATACTGTTTTATCCGGTAGGGAAAGCTGTAAAGCGAATTCGGAAAAGCGACCCGCAACATAGATTGTGATAAAATATCTTTCCTCGTCGCTTTATCGGTGGTTATATTGCCCAGCGTTGCCACGGGCTGTGGCACATCTGCCGCGCAAAACGATACTATTTTTAATGGTTTAGCGCTCTTTTTTTCGCTGATAGACAACCTCATCCGCTTCCCCGATTTTGGGTAGGGCATCGCAACGATGAAAATGGTATCTCCTTTTATTTCAGGCATCGCCAGTTTCAATGCGTTATCCATGCTCTTCACCACAAGGTCGGCCGCAGGTATGCCGTGGCTCACTATCTCTATTACGTTATTGGCGGTGTTAAACAGCAGCGGTGTATCGCTTTTGGCGCACCATTTATTCATCACCATTATGCTGTCAGCCTGTACTGCCCACGCCTGTCGGCCGGCGGCTATGAATAAGATAATCAATAACAGCTGTTTCATTCTCCAAGTCATCTAACTTACCTACAAATGTATATGGTTCTGTCCAATCTTCATAAGCACGCCTTCCCATACACCCGAATACTAACTTTTCAATAACATTCTTATGATTAAATATGTAACTATACACAACAGCAATATAATAGCTATGGCAATAACAGTAGTTGCATCCGTTCCCGCATTTTTTTGTTTGCGGGTTTTCCCTTTCACCGTCCGGTCAAGGTATTGGTTAAGGCGGGAAACCGACACTTTCGCTTCCGCCGCGTTAATGGCGGCGAGGCCTTCAAGCGCGTCCTGCTCCATACCTTCCGCGCCTTCTGCGGTCAGCCATTGTTCCACTTCATGCCGCTCGGCGGGTGTAAGACCACCGCCAAGGTAAGCCAGCAGCTTATCTTCCTGCAGGTTGTTGCCGGCTTTTGGTTCAAAAGGGTTTTGCTCCTGCTTGCCACCGTTCAGTATGTCATCCGCGTCCGTCATTGTCCTCTTTCGCTCAGTTTCTTTAGTAATATGGTTTTCAGGTTGCGCTTACCGTTTTGTATAAAACTTTTCACCTGCATAAAGGTATAGCCTGTTGCCATTATTATCTGGTCATAGCTTTTCTTCTGCAGGTAAAACATAGTTATCGTCGTTCTCTGTTCATCATTAAGGTGTTTTATGGCCTCCGTCATCTGCTCCAGGTTATATTCATGCAGCATCAGTTCATCATGGTTACCCGGTGCCGCCGGCACATTACTAAGCGCCTGCTCGTCAGCAAACCGTGTTTTATCCCTCAACTGTTGCAGGCAGTGGTTGCGCATCAGTATATAAAGCCAGCCCTTGAAGTTAGCTATTTCTTCCTTGGGCAGGTGCGTAAGCGCCTTAAGAAATATCTGCTGCACGGCGTCTTCGGCCTCCGTTCTGTCTTTCAGATACTTCATGGCTACACCCAGCAGCAGCAGCGTGTAGCGGTGCAGCAAGTACCCGAGCCACTGGTTATCAGCAGTCCTGCGGTAAGCCTGCAGCAGCTCTTCGTCAGCCATTTCAGTATATCGGTTAGTTGCGGGCAAGTCGTTTACAGTGTGTTGCTGGCCATAAAGATGATAAAAACGCGGTTTTCCATAAAATGACTCTTTTTTCAAAAGGCGTTCCCGTCTGAAAGAAGTTTGCCTTGTTTATTTTATTCAGCAAAGATAGCTGCAATCATTTTACAGCCTCATTATTCCGTGGCCTTTACACTGCGGTGCACATACCTGCCTGCCGTAGGTGTGGCCCTGTATTGCCTATTGCCGGGCCTTACGCGCAGTCTCTTTACTCATCAATCCGTATCTTCGTCCCCGAAAGTAAACTAATGAAGTATTATTTACAACTGTTACTGTGTGTGTGTCTCATCACAGCCACCAGCTGCCACACCGGCCGCAAAGTGGTGCGCAGCTACCGCACGGGGCCTAAGTTTATTGACGATGTCTATATCGACGGCCATAACCGTAAAAACTACACCCGCGAAGGCATAGATAAAGCGACAGCCAACGCCGAAGTGACCCCCGCCCCCCGAAAAACAACAGGAACCAGCAAAAAGACATATAACGATGTTGATTTGAAACCGCGTGAAATCCGCGCTCTGAAAGAAAAATATGCCGGCCTGTTAGGCGTTGACAAACGCAATATTGAGCATGTGGCCCTCTATAGTTTTATTGATGACTGGTATGGCACCAGCTACCACCTCGGCGGGCTTAAACGCACCGGCATTGATTGTTCGGGCTTTGCAAAGCGGCTTTACGAGGCTGTTTTCAGCACCGAACTCATACACTCATCAAAAGAGCAGTACAACAACTGTAAGTGGGTAAAGAAAGGGGAAGTGGTGGAAGGTGACCTGGTGTTTTTTACCACTAAAGGCAAACATATTTCACATGTTGGCGTGTACCTGATGAATAATTACTTTGTTCACGCGTCCACTTCGCAGGGGGTTATTATCAGCAGTCTTAAAGAAGAATACTGGCAAAAGCACCTTGCAGGGGCCGGGCGAATGAAGTAGTGGCGATGCACATCTATAATTTCCGCTACAGCCAGCGCCACAAGTGCTTTGTTTTCCCATTGTGTTATTTCAGCCATCACAGTTTCAAGGCAGCCTTACGTATGTAGGTGCCCTTATCAGCAAAATAGCGGGAGGCACAGTATGTTTTGTGTGCTTATCCCGCCGTTAATGTCGTCAGCAATCTGAGTTGTTATTTTTACCCTGGCCTCTTTAGGCTCATCATAAAAAGCCATACTTAGTTGATACCAAGCAGCTCCACTTCAAAAACAAGTGTTGAGTTGGGGCCTATTGTAGGGCCTACCTGCCTGTCGCCATAGCCCAGGTGTGGCGGTATAAAGAAGCGCCATTTGCTGCCAGTAGCCATCAGCTGCACACCTTCAGTCCAGCCCTTTATCACCATATTGAGCGGGAAATCAGCGGGCTTGCCTCTCTGCACCGAGCTGTCAAAAATGGTTCCGTTAATCAGGGTGCCGTGGTAGTGGCAGGTAACTTTGTCGGTTTCGGATGGTTTCGGGCCGTTACCTTCTTTCATTACCTCATACTGCAGGCCGCTTGGCAACTCAGTAATTCCCGGTTTCATTTTGTTCGCGGCAAGAAATTCCTGGCCCGCTTCTAAATTCTCTGCTGCTTGTTCGTTTTTCATATTAAATAACCTGTCTGCTATACCCATTACCAAAGTTTAAGCAAAAGTATTGTTTTACCTGACCTGAGCGTAGGATTTTTCGTTAATAATGCCATTAAAAATAATTTTTTTCGCCTGCAAAAAAGATAATAATTTTTATATGCAGGCATAGTTTTTATGCAATGGGCACCCTTTGTTTCATTAATTGATCACCCTAAAAAATCCGCCATCCAAATGACCAATGATAGTCTGCACAACCCTGAAAACGACCTGATAGCCACTACAGCGGCAGTATCCGCCAAGTCAGAGCTCAGGTGGCTGTTATTCCGGAGTGTAAAAGGGAAACAGTCCCCAAACGAACATAGTTTAATCAACATCACTTCAACAAACACATAAAAAAACGCCCTTCGCAAGGCGTCCTTTATAATAAAGCATGTTTTATTTAGAAAATCCGCTGGCCGGCCTCATAGCTTTTAATGAACAAAGGTTTCAGGGTGAACTAGGCCAGTGCGGGGAAAAAGTGCATGGGTACGGTAAGGCCGGGGAAAAGCTCCGGCATTTCCGCTTCAAGCGGCAGTTTCATAGCGAATGGCCCCACTATGCTGGCGAACGAAATGATGGTATACAACAGGTTAAAAACAATTTCTGTTTTGGTTTTCAGCCATTTTTGCAGCAACCAGTACCCAACCGCGGCCAGCACACCACCGAGCACGCAACTGATAAATATACCCGGTATTTTCACGATAGCCGCAAAATCAGCCCCGAGTGAGGAAGCGTACACCTTTTGGTAAATAAGTGACGCCACCGCAGCCATAATACCCGATACTATACCGAGCAATAATAATTTCTTAAACATAAGAAAAAGATTGATTAGTGAGTGTTTGCTCTATTTTTTCACCACAGGTATAGCCACTACCAGTTTAATATCGTCGCCTACTTCGCCGCCCGCTTCACCTATGTGAAAGTCACTGCGCTTCACCGAAAAGCTGCCACTGAATACCGCTGCGGTACCTTTACCTGAAAACACAAAGGGCAATGTTACTTCCTTTTTTATGCCGTGCATTTCAAGGTCGCCTGTAACCTGGTAACCGCTACCCGCTTTCACTATCTTCTTTGATGCGAATTTTATCTGCGGATACTTTGGTGCATCAAACCAGTCTGCGCTTTTGGCGTGTTTATTCATCATGGCGTTGCCGGTGTTAATGGATGCCACTTCAATGGCTACATTAAAAGCAGACCCGCCCAGGTTAGCTTCATCAAAAAGTATAGTGCCGGAGCACGTTTTGAAGATGCCGCCTGACGATGAAGATGAAAATTTAATGCTGTAAGCGTTCGTCATCTGCCAGCTCTGGCTGATGGTAAAAGCCTGCACTGCTCCAAAAGTGAGCAGTGCGGCAATTGATAATATTATCTTTTTCATAGTTGTATATGATTAGTCTTTGCTGAATTCAAGATTAGCCCTTAACTTAACGTTTTCTCCCAGCAAAGCTTCTGGCGTGGTAGCAGCCAATGCATATTCTGAGCGCTTTACAATACCGGTAACCGTGAAACCTGCCATTGTTTTTTTGCTCATTGGGTTTACCGTAGTACCGTTAAATACCGCGTCTAAAGTTACAGGTTTGGTAACGCCGTGCATGGTAAAGTCTCCGGTAAGTTTGTATTGTTTGCCGCTTACTTTCTTGAATGATTTGCTCTTGAAAGAGATGGTAGGGTTTTTCTCTACATCAAAAAAATCAGCGCTTCTCAGGTGTTTATCCCTTGCTTCCATATCTGTGTTTACGGTGTTGGCGTCAGCCGTAAGTTCGATAGCGGCGTCAGAGAAATCGCTCTTTGCGGAAGCGAGTTTCACGTCAAAATCTTTGAAGTTGCCGTCAGTTTCTGAAATTTTCATGTGCTCTACAGAGAAGCCAAGGCGCGAATGCGCTTTGTCTAATGACCACTGGCCGAACGATGTGGAAGCGATGAGTAAGCCTGCTGCGAAAAGTGTTACTTTTTTCATTTTGTTGGTTTTGTTTTTGTTTGTTTAAAGAAAATTTTTATGAATATTTATTACTTTTTTGATAGTTGCAATTGTCGTTTTATGTCTCCAGGCCCTTTAAAAAACCCTTTATAAAGTCAGTAAGAATCATATCATTCATCTGCTCTACCGTGAGCCCCATATGCCCGACCGGCGGCGCTATAAGGTTAATGGATACCAGGCCATGTATCATAGACCAGAAAGAATGTACTTTCATCCAGGTATTTTCATTTTCTTTATTACCAGCCTTTACAAGTTCATCAATGGTGCTGAAAATAACACCTATAAAAGCCATAAGTTCAGGCACACTCTGCAGGCTTTCGCAGGTAGGCATACCCAGGCCATACATCAGCTGGTAATATTGCTTGTTATGGAATGCGAAATTACGGTAGGCAAATGCTATTGCTTCAAGTTGGGCCGCGGGTGCGGTATGCAGCTTTTTTGCGGCGAGCAGGTCATTGCCCAACAATTGAAAGCCCTGGTGATTAAATACGGAGAGAATAGCCTCCTTATTTTCAAAGTGGTCATAAACAACCGGCACACTATACTCTATGGCATCAGCTATTTTTCTTATAGACAGGTTTTGCCAGCCGTCTTCATTGACCAGGTGCCAGGCACTTTCCAGAATGCTCTCCCGGACTTCCTTTCTCTGTCGTTCTTTTCTTTCTGCAATTCCCATTTCTATTGACCGTATAATTTCCTAACAGCGTTAGCAAAAGTACAGACAATATTTTAATGAGCAAACAATAAAATGTTAAAATGACTTGGACAGCCAAAAATGCGAAAGAGAAATATTATTTCGAGTACAGCCAATTAAAATTAGAATACTGCACAATGCATTATGAGAGATTTTGTTTGATTAAAATGGCTAATGGCGTTGCCGCCCTATGGCCGCATACTATTGCGAAAAAGCTTTAAAAAAACGCTATGTATAGATAATGGCGTAACCCGGCACAGTTACTCCTGTTTTAATTTCTGGCTCCGGCTTTTTATATACCGTTTGATTTCCTCAAAACTCATTTTGGACATATCTAACGACATTTTTTCCTTGATAGCCCTAAATGTTTTAACCGTATCAAACTCTTTTTCTGTAACCTTACTTTTAGTGCTCATAACCTATGATTTCTTTTGGTGACCGTATTTCTAATGATTGATAATTGGAACGAAGATTTATTGAGTTATAGCCACGGATCCTATATACATTAACAATATGCTTGAAATTCCAGCAAACTAAAATATCAACTCTATTAACTGTCGCAGCCGCAATATGAACACAATCGTCAAAACTTGTTTCCCCAACCACTTTTTCTTTTATGTATTTTTTGGCAAGGGTCAAAATATCATCGTTTATCAATACTCTCTCGAGGTGTTCCTTTGGCAATCGTTTAAAATATTCTTTTACTCTCTGCGGTGCATCCAGCAACTCACTCAGTTAAATCAGAGAACACGCAAGTAATTATGCCCAACTTTAATTGTTCAAATAATTGTAATGTAGCATCTTCAAATTCCTTATCAAATACACCGCCAAAAACTGAGGTATCAAAGTAAAAGCGTTGCGTCATTTTGAAAATAAGTTATTTTCAAAGATACAAAATTATACCTGCCATTGCACGATGCCTGGAATATCTCAATAACCTTTAATAACTTAAAGCATTAACGCAATTTCTGGCCAATAGCACACTCCCTCCAGTTTGCTTATTCTCAGCCACCTGAAATGCCATCTTTCCCGTTTGCTTAAATATTTTTATCTTTGGCGTATGCGGAACATAAAGATAGTGGAAGTAAGGTCTGAAATAGGCGCAGGAACCCGCGGGGCAAGCCTGGGTATTGATGCTATCAAAATTGCGGCGCTCGATTTTATGAGCAACCTTTTTGTCAACTTCCCTTCAGAAATAGTGGAGAATGAAAACCGCTTGTTGTATGAACCGGTAGCATCGCCCTATGCCAAGCGTATTGCGGGCATTTATACCATGTATGACCGGGTATCAAAGGCGGTTTGCGAAACGGTAAAGTCAGGTCTTTTTCCTATAGTGCTTGCGGGTGACCACAGCACCGCGGGAGCCACTATAGCCGGCCTGAAAATGGCGCGCCCCAAACGCCGCCTGGGTGTGGTATGGATAGACGCGCACGCTGATATGCATTCGCCATTCACCACCCCATCAGGCAATATGCATGGTATGCCCCTTAGCATTTCGCTGGCTGATGACAACACCGAAAATCAGTCACACAACCCGGATCCGCAGACGCTGGACATGTGGAAGAAGCTGAAAAATATTGGCAAAATAGAGCCGAAGATTTTACCTGAGGATATTGTGTTTATAGCGCTGCGCGACTTTGAAAAAGAAGAAGAAGCGATTATAAAGAAGGGCAACATAAAAGTAATACAGGTAGCGGAAGTGCGCCGGAAAGGCATTGAAAACGTGGTGCGGCAAACAATACAACACCTGGCCAACTGCGATGATATCTATGTATCATTTGATGTGGATAGCCTGGACAGTTCCATAAGCCGCGGCACGGGCACACCGGTAAGCAACGGCCTGCGCGAGCGTGAAGCCGAAGATCTTGTGGCCTCTTTTATGCAGCACCATAAGATATGCTGCTTTGAAATAGCTGAAGTGAACCCCACGCTTGATAAAGAAAATATGATGGCAGAAATTGCCTTTAATATATTGCAGCGGAGTGTGAACTTACTGTTGTTGAATTGATTTTGCGTAGGGAAAGGTCCTGCCCCCCCCGGCCCCTCTCCATAAATGGAGAGGGGAGATTAATGTCTTCGCTTCGCTCAGCATTTTATTTATCCCGTACGGGCTTTTATTTCGGTTAGGAGCAGGGTCCAGCCTTTGCACTGGACTTCGGTGAGCATGTGGCGGAAACCTGCCCCATACACGGGGCTTTTATCTTCTTTTATTTTCTTCATGAGTTGTTGAGCATGTTTGGTGGCGGCAATGGTAAGCACGAGGTAGGAGCCGAGGTTGCAGAAGCCTTCAGTTTCTGGGTCAGTCATTTTTACTCCGTACTGGTTGAGCCAGGTGTGCAGCAGCTCATGTGCCAGCACGGCTTCAAACTCCAGCGCAGGCAGCCCGCCAAGGATGTAAATATTATGGGTGAATGTCTTGCCGCCAAACAGACCTGAGGTGTGCGTATTGGTTACTGCAAGGCCGAGTAAGTGAGGGGTGTTGATTGATTTAGCGGCAGTGGTTAAGGTCGGCTTATCAACAATATGTACTGGCACACCGACAGGAGCGTTTATGCCATACCGGGTGAAAACAGCCAGTATATTTTTGTAAACGGCGGGTATTGCGGCAGTACTGTTTGCGGCTGTTGCGGTACAGCCGGGGCAATAATAACGGCCATTGACGGGAGCGGGCAGCGGGGTAATACGGTTGCAGGAGTCACAGTGTTTTATTGTGTGGTGGGCGCAGGCGTTATTGCCCCAGTCATCGTGCAGGTAAGTGCCGTTGATGGGGTTGTGGCAGATGCAGCACTTCAGCGCCACGTGGCTGTTATAACAGGCCGTGTGGTAGTTGGCGTTACCGGCTATGGTATATTCGCCTTCAATGGGTCGCTTGCAGTAGGTGCAGAGGATGGTCATAACAACAGCGGAAACATAACGAAGATACAGATAAAATGCCCTGTAAAATTACGCAACTGTATAGCGCCGCGTATTGTTGTGTACCTAGGCACACCGCGTTATTTGTATATATTATCTGCTACAAACCTATTGCCGCCTACGGGGCAACCATATTATTGGTTTGCGAAGATTACGCCAAGTTGGTTTCGGCTGCGCTCAACCACCGGGGGGACTGGAAATGATGATTGAGCGAAGCCGAAATCACCGGGCGACCGGAAATGATGATTGAGCGAAGCCGAAATCACCGGGGCGACCGGAAATGATGATTGAGCGAAGCCGAAATCACCGGGGCGACCGGAAATGATGATTGAGCGAAGCCGAAATCACCGGGGAGGACCGGAAATGATGATTG
>JACMPD010000282.1 GCA_014377675.1 Taibaiella sp. | reverse complement strand
GTACAAGATACACCTTTTAGGTGAATCATAAAAGCTTTCAATGAGTTGATTTTCAACAATTTGAAAGCTTTCGTAAGTTAGGCTGCGACTTTTGGGTTATACATAAAATGAAAATACTATTTCAAATAAATGTTGCGGCCTACATAATTTTCAGTGCGTTTTATTAGCCAACCTGCTTTCGCCAGAATTTGGGTCTTTTATAAAGCCGGGTGAGGTTTTTTTACAAACCCCACCCGCCACAATTTATTTCTCCCGTTACAGTACCACTATTCTCTCTGTGCTACATTTGAAATTATCACTTTATTCCATCGCCGGTTTTCTTTATAGTATACCTTGCACCAATATAAAATTCCCTTCCCCTTACCGGCCCCCATACTGATGACAGATCAAAGTATTTGCTGAATGGGTTATCGGCGGCTATAATAGGATTGGGCTGCCGGTAGCCGGCCAGGTTTTCGCAGCCAGCATATATATCCAGGGTTTTCCACCTCAATGTTGCCTGTACGTTTACGGTAGTGTATGGCGTTGAATAGGATGGGCGCCTGTACTCTGCGGGGTTATTAATTGTATTGGGTAAACGCATTGCGTCAAACCAGTGTGCATTAATATCACCCTGCCAGCGGCTGTTCCTGGTGCGGTAAGAAAGCGCCCCCATTGTCCGGTTACGGGCATTAAATGGCAGGTATGTTTTGCTGCCGTTTTCCACCCTGTACACATCCAGGTAATTATAGGCCGTCCGAAATTCCAGTCGCTTAAAAAATATAAATGACGCTTCCAGTTGCAGCCCGTTCGATCTTGAGGCACCTTCAAAGTTCCTGATGAAGGCCTTAGTGGGGTCGGTGTCATAGTCAGGAAAAAACTGGTTGGTAAAGTGCGTACTGTAAAAATCACCACTTAATATCGTCGTAGTGCTGCCAATCTCAAAGCGATACGTATGACTCAATCCCCAATTGAAAGCCGCCTCGGGTTTCAGCACTTCACCGAATACAATATCCCGGGAGCTTGCAAGCAGGTTTATTTGTTCGCTGAAAAGGTTTACCTGCCTCCAACCACTGCCTGCCGATGCCCTGAACGTGTGATTATCATTTATTGCATACTTAACCATACTACGCGGCGTAAAGCGCCATCCCCATTTCTGGTGGTGGTCAATCCTTGCACCTGCAATCAGTACTACTTTATCCTCGCGCCAATGGAACGTATTTTCAGCAAACATACCCGGCACACGCAATTGAGTGAGATACGTACCTGCATAGGTTCTCTGCAGCACGGTGTCAGCAAAACGGATATTTTCCGTTAAGTCCTGGTAGCGGTAGCTGATACCATATTTGAGCAAGTGTTTTTCCTTCCACTGCCACTCATGCTGCATATTCAGGTAGCCATTTTTTTGTGTGGCTTGATAATGGGTAGTTCCAAACCAGGAGTGCTGGCGATGATAGAAACCTGATGCCGTAAATGCCAGTGCATGGTCTGCAGAAAAACGGTAGGCCGATTTTGCATAGGCTTCAGTTTGTACATAATCAACGGCCTGGCCATATACACTGTTACTCCCCTCATCTTCAGTAGCATTATACGCATTTTGCCCTCCCGTCCTGTTTTCCTGAACGACCCGCAAAGCGATCTGTGTAGAAAATCCTTTTTTTCGGTCGTTTCCGTATTTCCACTTACTATAAGCCATATACCGTGTAAGTAAAGGCAGGTCAAGAAATCCGTCACCATTACCATCCACCTTTCTGGCGGGCTGCACCATGTGCAATGCGAGCAATGTATGCCATTTCTTTTTCTTGCCTGCTGCTGTAGTTACATTTGCATTAATGTGGTTTTCACCAAACCTGTTGATGTATGCGTTTAGGAGCAAGCGGTCCGCTCTGTCAGGCTGTCGGCTGTCAAGGTTTATCTGCCCGCTTATGCTTTCATAGCCCTGCAATACCGAAGTAGTGCCTTTAGATACATATATATTCTCTACTACCGTTCCCGGATAGGTGCTGATGCCATAGGTATAGCTCAAACCCTGTATCATAGGCAACCCGTCAAAAAGCACCTGGTTATAGACACCCGATAAGCCAAGTATCCGCAACTCCTGTGCGTTAGTAACCACATTGGTAGTTTGAGGCTGCACGGAAGCTTGTGTACCAAAACAGCCGGCAAGGTCGCAGCAGGCAGCCTTGGTAAGTTCATTTTGGTTAATCACCTCAGTTTTCGTTACGTTCAGCTTTGAGATATATGCCGCACTTTTATCCGTAATGGTAACTGCCGACAACGATTTTGCAGCCGGGTGCAACACAATGCTGAGATATGTTTTATCGTCGGTAGCAATAGTATCTGTAACAAATCCCGAAAAGGAAGCGATGATCCTGAGGTCGGAAATGCCTGCAAGCGGCAATTCAAAAACACCATTTTCGTTGGCTGTAGCAACTGTTTCAGTGCCTATCCAGCGGAGTATACCGCCCGGCAATATCTCTTTAGTATCTCCTTCCAAGCCAAATAGTTTCCCCTTCAGGCCCTGAGCATAAGTGCCGGTAAAAATCTGTAAAACCAAAATAGCTGTTATCAGTAACCTCATTATTTTTTAGTTTTACGGGGGGTTTCTTTTCTAACCTTGTAGGGCCTTTCATTCTTATCGTCGCAACCCGGGGTGCCTTCAATCGATTTTTCTATCTGTTCCTGGTTAATAACGGAACTGTGGTAGCTAACTGTAAACGTGGATAGTGTACCTGAAATATCTGTAAAAAGAACTTCGTCTATGCCATCCTGGTTGAGCAACTGCTTTTTTATAGTAGGCATATCATTGTTACAGTGCAGGTTAACCACTTTTATAATTGCTTTTTTTACACTGTCAGGGCTCGCTGAAGTTTGCGCTGAACCGTCAAAAGGACTAATAACAAAAGCCAGTACGGCTGCGAAGGAATAAATTATTTTTTTCATGTTTTTTGAAGCTATATGAGTTAATCAGGTTTTTCACCTTTTAATACTTTTTTTACAATACTATAAATCAGGGTTTCATCGCCCGGCGCATAACCACTTTTTTGCCAACATATTTCGCCTTTGCCGTTAACGACAAATACATAAGGGCAGTAAGTAACATTCATCGCTCGCTTAAATGCCTGGTTAGCATCTGTGTAAAATTCAAACTCCCACCCTTTGCCTCGAACGAGTGGCAACACACGGCCAGAACTGCGGCTATCATCAACCGATATAGCAACAATTTTTACTCCGGTCTCATTCTTCCAGCTATCATATTTGCGCGATACAGCCATAAACTCTGCTATACACGGCTGGCAGGTTACCTCCCATATAAACAGAATCATTGGTTTGCCATTGTTGCTAATGGTCGATGTATTTATAGACTTGCCGCTGAGTTCCCTTACATCAGCAGATGGAAGCATACGTTGTGCCGCTGCGTTTAGTGTACAGACAATTTGAATGGCGGCAATAACCATTCCGCACTTTATTAATTTTACAGGCATAATACAATTGATTAATAAATAAATAATATGTAAAATCAACTGCACGCAGGCAGGTGACTAACACATAAATCTCTATACGCTATGTACTATGCAATTTTGGGAGGCTGCCACAAACCTGCCAAGGGTGTTTCCGGCAGAGTAGCTTCAAATAAGCGCCATTGTGGGGAAGGCATGTTAAAATGAGCGGAGAGTATAAATGCCGGCTGATAAGGGGTAATAATACCAAAGGCGCAGCACGGACAAACCTGGAATGGATTACAAATATTGCTGCACTCTTTTTTTGAATGCTCTGTAGTGCCATCTTCTATTGGCCCGTCACAGCCCCCGGCAACATCACAACAAGTATCGGTTGCTGCAATACCGGCACACACAGGCTGGACTGATAATATCAGTATCATGAAAGCCAGTAGTGTGCAGAGTAACTTCACAATACAAAGATACAGATTTACAAGATAGTTTCTTACCATACTTGTTCCCTGAAACGGCACCCCAATTCCACCATTAACAACATAAACCTATAACCCGTAATTTTGCCACGCAAAATCTACTTTTACATTTCTTACTGTGCTACCTATGCGTAAAAAAGCTTCCTTACTTATTGTTGCCATCTTAAGTGCTGTTTGCGCCGGGGCACAATCAACCTACCTGCAAATAGGGTCAGACAACTACCTGTTGCTTGACCGTATGGAAACACTTTCCGGCAGGCTGTGTGACAGTCTTAGGGTTAACAGTAAAGGTGAGTCACGCAAGAGCGCAGTGAACTACGTAGAGCATGTGTCAAAAGCAATAGCCGATTCTATTGACAGCTCCCGCTATTCATCAATTGACAGATACAACATGCGGCAGCTTATTTCAGAAAGCGGAGAGTGGGCAGGGGACGAGCACGGCGAAATAAAATCGAAGCACAGCTGGTTTAACGCACTGTATAAAAACCAGTATAACATGGTATACATCAAGAAAAAAGACTTCTTTGTGGTACTTAATCCTATTCTCAACGCCGTTACCACCATTGATAAAAATACACCCGAATTTAAAGGCGGCACCAGCAGGCGCCTCTACAATGCCCATGATGGTGAAATAAGAGGTTGGATAGGCAAGAAAATAGGGTTCTATACCATGTTCACTGATGTGCAGGAGCAGTTACCCGGTTTTGTTTACAACTATGCCGTAAAAGACACCCCATACCAGCGCATGGCTGTGCCTGGCGCAGACTATTTCCTGCTGCCAGCAACCCGTGGTGGTGCCTTTAACTACCTGCAGGCCAGCGGATATATCGATTTCGCAGCGCTTAAAGACAAGGTGAATATTACATTCGGCTCCGGCAAGCACTTTGTAGGCGACGGCATCACCAGCCTGTTCCTCTCTGATTTCTCCTCCAATATGCCCTTCCTGAGGCTCCGCACCCGTATCTGGAAACTTAATTACGAAACCCAGTACGTTGAACTCACCTCCCAGTATAAAAAAGGCGCTGATAAAGTATACCCACACAAGTTTGCCACCATGCATAACATATCAATGAATGTAACCCGGTGGATGAATCTAGGCTTCTTTGAGGCAGTAGTTTTTGACAGGCCCAATGCCTACGAAATAGGGTACCTCAATCCCGTTGTATTCACAGTATCGCTCAACAGCTTTAATGGCAGCGGTGATAAAGCCCTCTTAGGTTTCTACGGCAAAATGATAATAGCCAAACGCGTGCAGCTTTATGGCCAGGCAATGCTCAATGAATTTAGGGCAAAAGAATTTTTCAGTGCCAGCGGTTGGTATGGCAATAAATGGGGACTGCAGGGCGGTGCCAAATACTTCGATGCCCTCGGCATAGCTAATCTTGACCTGCAGGCCGAAGTGAACGCGGTGCGTCCTTACACTTACTCAGCCAAAGACACACTGGCCAACTATACCAACTATAACCAACCGTTGGCTAACCCGTTGGGGTCAGGTTTCGTACAGGCTATAGGAGTGGCCCGCTACCAGCCAGTCAGGAACCTTGCTTTCACCCTTAAGTGGATGTATTACATACAGGGAGTTGATACCGGCCGCGCCAACCTGGGCAATAACATCTTTAACCCTTACACCAGCGCTGCCAAAACCTATGGAGTAAAACTCATCAACGGCCCGCGCAGCGAGTGCAACAGCATAAACCTGAATATCTCCTGGCAGGTGCGCAGAAACCTGTTTATTGATGCTGGCAGCGCCTACCGGAAGTACGAGAACACAGCGAAAGTGTATCCTGATTATTCATCAACCGGTGTGGTAAATGGCCCGCTTACCACCACTTACTACTACCTTGGGCTACGCATAAATGCCCAGCGCCGCGACTACAGTTTTTTCTAAATAAAATTGTGTACCCGCAAAAACAAATGCCAACATGAGCAAATTAAAAGAATTTTTGAGCCGGACAACGCTGGTAAACTGCTTTTCATTTGCGGTATCCATCAGCGTTTTGTTCGCCTGGCGCCATACTTCCACAAGACAAATCCCATTTTTTTCGCTGAAAGCTTTTCAGGTTTATTTGTCGTTTGTATTTGTCTCGTTTCTTGTGTTTTTGTTTATCTTTTTTGCGCTTTATTCCTTCGGGAAGCGGGAAGAGCGCCATTAGTGTTATTAAAATGTCTGGTTTGCTTATGAAATCCTAACGTTTATTAAATTCATATCCGCTGGAACACCTTTTTTAAATTCCTGTATATTCACCCGCGGGTGAGTGCATTTACTAACAGGTTTTAAAATTCAATGTTATGCAAAATGGATTGGAAATGGGCAAAAAAACGCAACGTATTGACAAGCGAATTGGCGGCTGTAGCGATCTCCGCAATAGTTACCTGGTTTTATACCATTAAAAATGATGTAGTAAGGCTTGAGCTGATGGGTCAGATATTTTTTACCTGCGCAGCACTGCTCTTCATGATCTTTATGATTGGTACAGTGGTTTACGATCAATACAAGCACAGCCACTAAGTTACTGTTACAGCCGGAACGGGCAACTACCTGGTAGCCTGAGCAAGGTCTTTAATTAACAGCGGGTCGCGTTCTATGGCGTTACCTACTACTATTATACCGGCTCCTGCACGGCAATTATCGCTTACTTTTTGAGGGGTGCTTATACCCCCGCCTATAAAAAGCGGTATTTCAAGGTTGGCACTCACTTTAGTAATCATGTCAACAGAAATAGGGTTTCTGGCGCCGCTTCCGGCATCCATATATATTATATGGTTACCAAGTAACTCTCCCGCCCATGCCGTGCAAACAGCTATTTCAGGCTTATCAGCCGGTATGGGCATTGAGTGGCTCATGTACGAAACGGTAGTTTGTGTACCGCCGTCTATTAATATATAGCCGGTAGATATTACTTCAAGGCCGCTAGCCTTTACCAGCGGAGCTGAAATAACATGTTGGCCTATAAGCAGATCTGCGTTCCTGCCTGATATAAGAGAGAGATATAATAAAGCGTCAGCGGAAGCGCACACCTGCGAAGGGCTGCCCGGGAAAATAATAACCGGAATGTCACTTTCTGCCTTAAACATAGAGATACAAATCTCCATTTGATGATCCATCAGCAGGCTGCCACCTACCAGCAGGTAATCAACCCCCGCATTGTTACACAGCTTTGCAAGGTAGGGTACGTCTTCTACCGCTATCTTATCAGGGTCACATAATACCGCGAAACCACTTCTGTTTTGAGCCTTCAACGCACGGAGCCCGGCGTATATCTTTCCTGTTGACAATGCTTTAGTTAACTGGTTATTGATTACGAATGCACGGGTAACGAGCCACCAGATACCCGGGATATAACAAATATGCAGCCACTAAATTAATAAAGGTTCGCCACTTTATTACTTCAATTTAATGACCGGCACTTTTAACAGCAAGAAAGCGGCGAAAGATACGCTAAAATTCAAAGTTGGCACTGCCGAAAATACCGAAATACTTTGATTTCGCTTCTTCTGATATAGGCTTCGGGGTCACCCGCCACACAAAGTCTATACGGAAGATATGAAAAATATTAGATACTCCGGTACCCAGTTCAAGGTAGGGGTCACCGCGCAGTGTGCGGAACAAGTATTCGCCGCTGTTGTCTAAATTGAGCTTTTGGTTCTTCCAGCTCAGGCTGCCAACAACACCCTTGGCGGTCCAGAACTGTCTGAATTTTAGCTTCTTGATAACCGGGATGCGGTTAAAAATGCCACCACCTATATTATGCTCTATATTAAAACCACAATATTTATCGCTTAAAAATTCATAGTTGTTCATCATTTGGAATGAATTTTTATTATAATAATAATATTCATTTCCAGGGTGTATCTCCAGTAGTGGGTAAGGCAGATTGCCATAATAACGCCCTGCGAACAGGTAGTAATACAAATGCCCCAATGGCGGTATATTAATACTTTCACTGATAGAAAAGCGCAATTTGGTATACTCATAGCCACTGTTCAGCACACCCTTAAAACCCTTCATCACTTCCAGGTTAAAGATTGGCCACTTATTAGCCAGTCTCAGCCGCCTGTACTGCCCTTCAAGGTATTTCTCCTTATAAGCGTATCGAAACTCAATACCCGCTTCACTGCTAATGACACTGCCTGACGGCTTTCCGTCCACATCTCTGAAAATGGCTGCTGAAGGTAGCGGCCTGTAGGGTGTATATACTCTGTGCTGCAATATAAGCCGGTGGCTAAACCCATTATAATATTCTTTATAAAACTGCACCCGCTCATCATCAGAAAAGGCCAGCTTCCACGGCACACCACTCTTGCGGAACAGTGTGCTGAATATATTATCGCTACCCACCTGCCCGTAGTAGTTGGTACTTTGGTTTACATCATGCGCATAGTAGGCGTATATGGTCATGCGCGGGCTACGGTTCAGTATCCACATGCCGGATGCCCCATACTTAAACCGGCGGTCACGGTCGCCATAAGCTATAAAGGCATCAAAGTGAGCATCCTTCAATTTACGTGATGTACCCAGCGACAACCTGAACCTGTTGCCCTCTACCGGGTTAATACTATACAGGTAGTAATATGGGCCAAGTTGCAGCCAACCTATATCCCGCACGCCGCTCGCCAGGAAGTTAATGGTATTTTTATATATGGTGGTAATGGGCATACTGTTTATAGTATCCACCATCTTATAAATAGCTTTCTCATTTTTTGAGAGTGAATCAGGCCTGTTATGCAGCCACCATTCGTCAGTCATCAGCCGTGCTGAATCAGACTTTATTATTTCTTCCTTCCATTCCGGGTTTACCAGCACCTTGGTAACTGATGTGTCGTTAACTTTTATCTGGTGATAGGTGGTTGTTTTCCGGCCTATAAAACCCGGTAGCTTTTTAGAATCATAGATAGTAAAGTTGGCTATAAATTTATCTTTTATGCAAAACCAGGTACTGTCCGCAGGTGCGTATTCCTGGTAAAGGCTTATTTTATCCACCCAGTTTATATTGGCCAGCTTTGATATATCCATGCTTATCCGCTGTATGGCGTAAGAGGTGTCCACTACATAAAAATCGCCCTCAAAGCAGCTCTCACCTGCCCGCTTGGGCCAAAAATGCACCAAAATAACCCGGTGGTTATATACGGTTTGTGTATCTTTTATCTTAAACCGATAGTAAAAAATAGCGTCATTACTGATAGGGCTGACGAATTTTTTGTCAAAAACAGGTATGTAGTTCTTGTATATGTTTATGTTCTGGTAAAGGGTGCCTAGGTACTTCACAATGTTTTCATTGTTGACTCCTTTTACTATACTGGCCTTTATAAACTCCCGCTGCTTTTTAGGCTTCCTGCTGAAGTAAAAATCTGATAATGTTTCGGTAAGGTAAAGGGGCAGGTAAGGCTGGGCTTCTGAGACCGTATCCAGGTTATCAAATATAAAGCTGTAGCTGCGCAGCAGCGGTGCCTTTTGAAACTGCGCCCGGGAAAGCCGCTGCAGGTCAGCTTCAAGCCGGTTGTAGGCTTCATAGCTGTAGTTATCAAGCCGGTCCGGGTCGTTTTGTGGCTTGTGCGCTATTATTTTACGCATCAATATCACTCCCGGGTCTTCGCCATCAGCCTTTATTACTACCTCATTCAGGGTATTGCTTGCCCGTTCCAGTTCTATTGCGAGGTTGTATTCAAAAACGTCCTTCTTCAACGCCATGCTTACCGGCTTATAGCCCATGGCCTGTATTTTTACGGAGTCTTCAGGCAGGCTGTCTACGGCAAAGGAGAACCTGCCATCCATATCAGCGGTGGTGCCCATATTGGCATGAGGAAAAAACACTATTGCGAAGGGCAATCCCTCGCTGGTATTCATATCAGCTATTTTGCCACTTATGGTATAGCCCCGGCGCGGGGCGGCCACCGTATCCCTGTGCAGGGTATCAGCTACTGATACCGGGTTTATGGCCGCACGGGCAGTATCAGTATGGCGGGCAGTGTCCGTGGTTTGGCCTGTTGAGGGCAAACCAATACACAACAGCAATAGTAATAACAGGGCCTTATTCAAAACCATATAACAGGGCAAGGGATGAAATATTCAGCAAAGTAGCTAATCGATACTTAATTAAAAAATAATCATGCCCCCGCGGCGCATATGGCCATTTCGCAGCTACCCACCCGCCGACTTTCCGGCACGCCTTGCTACCCAAAATATTGTGTATCAAGGCTTCTACGATTCTATGCACTCCCGCAGCCTTTCTTTCTTTAATGGTTTCTCAAGGCAATCTACCACATTGGCATATCGCTTCGCCTTATTCTGGTCAAAAGTGCTGACAGATGAGGTAAGTATATATACTTTGTACTCAAGTTTATTAGCTATCATCCGGTCAAGAAAAGCCCAGCCGTCCATGTGCGGCATATTAAGATCCAGGAACACCAGGTCGGGATCTATCTCATTGAGGTGAAAAACAGCCTGCTGAGAATCAGTATAATCTACTATTTCCAGCGCCGGGTCTATCTGCTTAAACAGCCTGCATGTAATAAAATTTGCTATAGGTTCATCGTCAACTACAAGTATTTTCATAATGGATTATTTTTTGTTTCTTCTGCAGCTTGAATCACTTTTTTTAAAGTCGCGTCAAGGTCATTAACTGACGACTCAAGCATTGGAAGGCATACATCAATAAACTCTTCTTTATCTATTTCTTTCTGCAATATCATCAGCCCGCTGATGCGCGTAATAGGCTCCCGCAGGTGATGCACGTTAAACTGTATCAGGTCAAGCAGCTTTCTGTTTGCCGCCATCAGCGCAAGGGTTCTTTCATCAATCATTTTCCCCTGCTTCTCAACCATATCACTGATCGTTGAATTCAGTTTTTTCTGTGTACTAAAATTCCTATATAATATAACCGTAACCAGCAGCAACAACGCGATTCCCATAATGAAAAAAGCACTCTGCCCTTTCTTTTTTTCCAGTAGCAGTTCGTTTATTTCAAGCTGCTTATCCTTCAGTTCCACCGCCTTGTGCATCTCAAGATTCGCTATTTTTACCCCATTCTCTATTGAATACACTGAGTCTCTAAGGCTTATAGAGGCCTTATAGTTAGCTAATGATGATTTATAATCCCCTTTTTGCATGTAAGCTACGGAAATATTATTATATGCCGACTGCAAACCCTCGAAATAAGAAATATCTTTACATATTTCAATCGCTTTATTCAAATAATAAAAACCTTTCTCTTCGTTGAGGATCTTGTTCCGCAGGCTGTCCGGTACCGACGCAGGCAAAGACCCGGCCGCTATCGAAATATAATTCTTCCCCATACCTTCCATTACGTTGGCCATGTTCATGCGGTCGCCGGTTGCGGTATAGTAGGCAAGCGCTTCCTGCCATTTGGCCAGCGCTTCACCGTAACGTTGCAGCTCAGTAAAAACAGCACCCATGTCAGCCGTTATCACCGCAATTCCGTTTTGGTCACCCAGAGTTTGAAAAGCTGCCAGCCCCTTACTGAAAATTGCGAGCGCCTCTTCATTTCTACCCATCTGCTGGTACACCTGCCCAATGTTCATCATGTTTTTAGCCCCGGCATTTTGAGCCCCAGCGCTTACAGCTTTGTCATAAGACCGGGTATAGTACTCCAGCGCTTTGGTGTAAAGTTTCTGTGATTCATACACCCTACCTACCCACTCCAGCAGGTCAAAAAGCTCTTTCGAAACAGGCGCTTCTTCGGCAAGCTGCAAAGCATCAAATAAATATTTAAGCGCCTCAGGGTTATTGTTTTCGGTATAGTAGGTGATGCCTATGTACTTCGTGGCCAGTACCTTTAGTTTACGGTTACCAATATCGTTGGCTGTGGCCAGTGCCTGCTCAAAATAATATCTTGCCTTGCCATAGTCCGGCATGCTGTTGTAGTTAAGGCCAAAATCGATCTGCGCGTACACCACAGCACTTGGCCAGGCAAGCCTGCGAGCCAGGGCAAGCTCAGCGCCCGATGATTCAAGCCCCTTGTTAGGGTCATAGTTAGGGTATGTGGCAGCGAGATAATGATATAATCTCAGCCTTACCGTATCAGAACGCTCAACGGCAAGCAGGTTTATTGCCGAATCTATACTGCGCTTCAGCGTACCCTGCGCGCGCACACCGGTGCCGGCGCAGGCGCACAAGACCATCAGCACCCACAGCACACCAAACAGTTTAAATCCCTGATTTAAACGGCCCGCTATACGCTCCTTAATATCCTGTATACTGATAATATATTTATTTTAATGCATTCAATGCAACTAAACCTGCCGGGCAAAACCTGCGGCGCTGCAAAAATACATTATTGCCCTGTATACTCCCTGCGTAAGAGCGAAAAACACAACGAGTCTTCGTGTTTACCTCCAATATGATAATGTTCCCTTAATATTCCCTCCCGCACAAAACCGAATGACGCCACCAGCCGCAAAGACGCAGCATTGGCGGCACCAACGAATGCCTCTATCCGGTTAAGCCCCAGTTCCATAAAACCATGGTTGATAATGGCCGCTAACGCCTCCTTCATAAATCCCTTTCCTTTTTTGGTTTCATCAACCATATGGTAGCCAATTTCAGCCCGGTTGTGCGGCACATACCAGGTATGGAACCCGCAGCGCCCTATTACAAACCCGGTTTCCCGCTCTATCAGTAAATAGTTAAGATAAGTGATCTGATGGGTAGTGAGTCCCCTTGTGTATTTATCGCGCTCCCGCTCCATATCTTGCTGCGTGTTGTGCCCAAAGAAAATGAACAGCTCATCATCAGTTAGGGTATCGTACACCCGGCCCATTACTTCAGGGTTCAGCGCCTTCAGCCACAACCTCGGCGTTCTTATTATTTCTGATGGTATTAGTTTATGAACAGGGTTCATGAATATATAATTGTTCGCCTACATTAATCACGCACCACGCGGAAGCCATACAACCCGTAACAGATACCGGGAGAGTTATGATCGCGGCTGGAGATGCGGTTTGAATTGCTATCACTCACAAAAAAACCACCTCGCAATACCCTTTGTTCACCGCTCGCCGGGCCCTTGGGGTCCATCGTTTCTTTATCTTCAAGCTCTGTGTAATAGGTAGCGTCATAGTAGTCTGAACACCATTCTGACACATTGCCGCTCATGTCATATAGCCCCAACTCATTCGGCTTTTTCAACCCCTTGGCATGTACCACGCTGCCACTGTTTTCATGATACCAGCCCACTTCATTTAAGTTATCGCTACCGCTGTATAGGTTTAGGTGCCCGTTGTTTGCTTTGCCGCCCTGCGCCGCATACTCCCATTCCGCTTCGGTGGGCAGGCGATAGTGCTGGTTGGTCGTTTTGCTCAACCATTCACAATACTTGTTAGCGTCGTTCCAGCTCACGTACCTTACCGGCACGCTGTCTTCGTTATCAGTGGTTTTCATTACGCCATACTCGTCAAAATCCCAGTTCACGCCTTCTTTTTTTTCCCAGTCTCCGTTGCGCACAAACCCCCAGCCGTTTTTTTGGGCGCTAGTTATGTAGTGGCTTGCCCTGATGAACTTGCGGTATTCTGCCACTGTTACCTCGAACTTCCCTATATAAAAATCTTTTACTATTACATTGTGGTAGGGCCTTTCGTCAGCATCACCCGGGTTGTGCCCCATGGTGAACAGCCCTCCTTCCACTTTCACCATTACCGGTTCCACGGCGGCAAATGCCATCTCAGCCTGCGGCTTTTCTATTACCTGCGGCTTTTCTGTTACTGGCGGCTTTGCAGGCGCAGGCGCGGATTCAGGCACTTTTAAAGGCTCCTGGCCGGCTGTCTCCGGAGCGGGTTCTTTAGGCGCGCGTGGAGTGGCCACAGGCCTTACTATGGGCAGGTTACGCTTTAAAAAACTAATAGGGAAACCGCCGGTGCCAAAAAATACGCTCGCTTTCTTTTCCTGCTCTGCACTTCTTAAATAATTGCCCAGTTCATCAGCCGTTATTATACTGTCATTATTTCTGTCCGCTTTTATGCTTTTCAGCATCGGTATCAGTACCGATGGCGCATTTTTTTCTTTAATCAACGAATACTCAGGGCTGGTAGTAAACACCATCACCTTTTCGCCCGTCTTCCGCTTCCAGAACTCCGCCTGCTGGTCCCGTGTTTCGTCCTTGGTCTTTTTCACCGCGTTCAGCCCCACGCCGGTATAGTTGGCGTCAATGACAAGTAACACGTTTTTAAATTTATTCGCCCGCATTATAATGCCGTTAATCAGCTCATCATAGCTCAGGTAGCAGATATCGCAATCCTGGTAGTCAACCGGCCACATGCCCTTCACTTCGCCCTGGCCCGAATAATAGATATAAAGCGTGCTGTTTTTCGGCGCTCTTGCGCATACTTGTCTTATGGTATCTACAATGTTTTGCTTGGTGGCCTGCGCGCCCAGCAGCAACGTCATGTGGCCCGGCTCCAGC
>JACMPD010000281.1 GCA_014377675.1 Taibaiella sp. | reverse complement strand
TCTTTTCAACTGGAATATCATTCCATGTTTTCATAAAAACTTCGAAGGTTTCCGGTACAAGTTCATCATCACTATCGGCAATATGAAACCACTCACACGTGGCCATACGCAAGCCGCGATTGATGGCGATGTGCTTACCAGCGTTAGCCTGGTAAAAATAATGGATAGGAAAACCGGGCTGTTGGCGTATAAATTCCTCTACAACAGCTTTGGTATTATCCTCCGAACCGTCGTCTACAATGATCCATTCAAAATCCTTTAAAGTTTGATTGAGTAAACTTGTATAAACCCGGTGAATCTTATTTGCACGGTTGTAAGTAGGGGTGAATACACTGATGAGTGGCATTATGATGGTATTGAAAGCGATGTAAGTTTCTTGTTAAAAGCAATGAAATTAAGTAAGCCGATGAAGAAAACAATCATGCATAAATTAATCGCCATGCCCTTCCCGCCATAAAAATAAGCAAAGAAGCCAGCAGACAGCAGGTTTATAAACACCGCAGCCGTTATGTTCCTTATTGCTTCTTTTTTTTGACCCTGGATAATCAGGATTTGAAAAAAGAAGGAAGCATAAGGAGAAAAAAGCTGTCCAATACTCAGGATCTGTAATATCACAACCGAGTAGGTTATATCGGGGATTGCTTTTGTGCCACTTACCAATTTAATGATATAACCTGCGGTGAAAAACTGTAGACCTGCAAGTATAACGAAAGCAATAAAGAAGAGTGTAAGTATCTTTTTTATGTTCTGCTTATATGCCTGTAAAGAAGTGGAATACAGTAGAGAAAGGTGAGGGTAAAATGTGCGGTTAGCAATACTGGTAAGCATTCCAATAGCACTGAATATTTTTTCAGATACGGCATAATAACCAACCATCAGGGGGTTTGAAAATATTTGAAGGATGAATAGATTTACCGACGAATAAAAAGGAGCCAGTATAATACTGGTAAATACATACCCGGATTCTTTAAAAAGTGAAACAATGAATATTTTTTTAGGGATTTTTATTTTTACAGAAACCGAACGCCGCAAAATCATAAATCCTACCAGGCCGGAAATGAAGTTACCTGCAGACACCGCTAGTAGCGCATAGGCGATGTCGTTACTATTTCTTACCAATAAGATGATTAGTACCAATCCCACGGATTTGGAAAGGAATGCCACCACCGCAATACTGCGCATCTTCTGGATACCCTGGAAGTACCAGTCAGGAAACAACAGGTTTCCCATTAGATAAATAAATGAAATCAGGACCAATAAAAAATTGTGACGCAGGTAAGGAATAAAGATGCTTGAACCCAAAAAAACCAGCATCGTAAAAGCAAAAAGCAAGAGTTTAATGATGTAAACAGCGGTTATAACCTCCCGTGTTTTTTCAATATCATTGATGCTCCTGGTTATATACTTTGTGGCTGTTAGTCCAAATCCAAAAGAGATGAGCAGGTCGAAATACAGTACTACTGTTTGGATCAGGGTGAATACGCCGAAACTCTCGACCCCCAATACCCTTAAAAGATAAGGAAAGGTAATCAGTGGGAAGAGCATGGATAGTCCCTGTACAAAAGACAAAGAAATAAAATTATGAACAATCCTCTTTTTATACTCAGCCATTTTTCCCTGGTTTATTTGAATATGGCTAATTGATCAATCATGCAGTTATATTAATAAACGCGTTTACAGGTAGTTGAAGCTGGCGCAAAAATAAGTTTAATTGATATGTCGGACTACAACGGCAACTGTCATGCCCAAATGGATACAATATATGTGCAGCAATTACAAATTCACCCAATTCGTTCCGTCATACCCTTGTAAAACAGGTCCGCCCGGACAATCGGTACAAAATCGTATCATGCCTGTAACGGGTGTAGCGGGACGTTCAGCGGTGGTGCCCACCGGAACAATGATGGCACCTGTTCCTTTTACATCAAGTTCAGCTCTTGGTATATTGGGGCCGGTTGCTGTTGTAGTATTGATGGTAGTAAAACCATTGCGTAGCATCGTCAGACTGTTGCGCCTGTTGTTGCTGCTAATGCCGTTTCCAATGGAGAATAACATTTCGGCCGGTTCGTAGCTTTCTCCCTGGATAGCAGTAATGGTATCATTGAAATGACCAAAGGCACTCATGGCATTGCTGTTTGCCAGCGTACTATGATTAGCAGCCAGGCTAAACACATTGGTAGAACTGTTGAAAGCGCCAAGAGCAAGAGAACCATATCCCGTATTAAAATTTCCAATGCCAGCACTGAAAGTTCCATTGCCGGCATTGCTTCCAAGTATGGATGAATTTTTTCCGGAAATATTATTATACCCAAATGAAGCACTGTATTGCACGTCTTTTTGAATGCTATTGCTAAGGCCACCGGTTATGGAAGCATAGCCACTATCCCTGTTTCCCTGCCCCAATGCGACTGCCGACTGGTAGTACACAATATTGTCCTTCCCAATGGCGCCGAGGTAACTTCCATCTGCAATATTATTCTGACCGAAAATGCTATTTGCGTTGCCCAACCGCACCGTATTGTTCTCACCCCCTACAGTTTGTGAATTTCCGCCCAACACATCATTACCTGTAC
>JACMPD010000280.1 GCA_014377675.1 Taibaiella sp. | reverse complement strand
TTACATCAAAAAGAGAAAAAGCCGAGTCGTTCATACCCGCTTTTGCCCAAGAGCATGCCGCTATATAGCCATAGTCACCTATTGTCTGCGCTCCCTGCGCTGACCTAAAAACAGCAGAGAAAGCCTCCGCAGATTTTTGATACTCTTTAGCCTGGTACAGTTCAAACGCCACACCAATAGCTGCCTGGTTATCTGTGGTTTGTTGTCCATTACAAATTACAGGCAGCAATAATAGCAGCAAATAAACCGGTAGTGCTTTATACTTGCAAAAACTGAGTATTGTAATTATCATACTGTATTAATTAACGGAGGCCGAGCTCCAGTCTATAGTGCCATTAATGTTTTTATTACCTGTCGCAGAGTGCAGCCATATAGTAAAATACGCGCGGATAATGCGTCCATTAGCTTCTGTTATATTTATGATGGCCCACTTCTGTCAAAAATGCCCTGGTGCGTTGTTCCGTTGTTGAGTGTAATAGTTGAAATATCAGTTAAACTAAAACTGCTAACTATATCATTATATTTCTTAATTCTATCCATTGTGTTTTTTATTTTACTCAAAGGTATTAAAACTTCTTACCGAAGTAAAATTCAATTTCTCTAGCCCTTCGCCAAACATAATCCCAATTAATTTTTCTTCGTCTGTAACCTTTGTTTAGCTTTCTAAATTCGTCTGCAATAAATTGTGAGTGCAAACCCTGATTAATGTATTTAATCAATCTGGAACGTCTAAAAACCGCTGGTTTGATATGTAAACATAAGGATACCAATGCATCAAATTTACATTGGCTAATTGGAATTGTAATACATTCATTTACTACCGATTCATAAACTGACAAGTGTGTAATTCGCCAATAGAAATTTACTTCCGGTCTTTCTTTTTCTAGGTACTTAATAAATTTAATCCCTGCTGGTGAAGTTTTCATTAAGTATATATTAAACACCACAATCAATATTACCTTTGTAAAAAAACTATGGGAAATAAGAACCTAATACACGAAGTAGTAAAAGAATATTTCATTGTTATGGTATCAATGGAAGAAAATGTAAAAGGTAGTGTAATCAAAGTAACTTATCAAGATAACCGTGTTCAATATCTTGGTGATTTCAGTCATTATTATTTAACTGGTAAGGGCGCACCATTTTATTTCAGAGACGGTGACGATAATATTATTGAAGATACTTTTGAAACTGCTAACAAATTGGTTTTAGATTATCTACAAAATTTTACAATTGAGTTCGGTGATGCCGAAAAAAATGAATTGTATGGTAAATAGAAAATCACCCACTGGCGCGAGTTTGGCGCGTAGCCATTGCGCGGAAGCCAACTCGTGCCCACCCAACTAAGACAGTTTTGAACTGCCGTCTAAAACCTGAGCGAAGCGAAGACATCAACCTCCCCTCTCCACTTGTGGAGAGGGGCCGGGGGTGAGGCCCTCCCTCGCATTTTTTAACCTGAAAGCCACAATTTTTAACGTATTTAATCCCCTAAAACCTCCTTAAATACCGCACATTTATTATATTTGCAAAACATTTTTTCAAGTCTGCCAACCGCCCGGCAAGCCCGTGGGTTTCAGATTTTTGAATACTAGCTTTTGAATGGCAAACATGGATCAAAACAACGATAGTTTAATACCGCAGGAAACACCTGACGAGAATGACAAGATAGTAAGGGTAAACATTGAAGACCAGATGAAAACCGCTTACATTGACTACTCAATGTCCGTTATTGTAGGCAGGGCTTTACCTGATGTCCGTGACGGTTTAAAGCCAGTACACCGCAGGGTTTTATTCGCCATGCATGAGCTCGGTAATACTTCCAACAAACCATATAAAAAATGCGCACGTATCGTGGGCGAGGTACTCGGTAAGTATCACCCCCATGGCGACAAATCGGTTTATGACGCAATGGTGCGTATGGCACAGCCCTGGAATATGCGCTACATGATGGTGGATGGCCAGGGTAACTACGGCTCGCCCGATGGTGATGACCCGGCCGCTATGCGTTATACCGAAGCACGTATGCAGAAGCTGGGTGAGTCAATGATGGATGACATTGAAAAAGAGACCGTTGATTTCACCCTCAATTTCGATGATTCCCTCCAGGAGCCAACCGTGCTGCCAACACGCATCCCACAGTTGCTTGTCAATGGCTCATCAGGCATAGCCGTGGGTATGGCTACCAATATGCTGCCCCACAACCTGAGCGAAGTAATTGATGGCTGCCTGGCTTATATCGAAGACAGGGAGATAACTATCGAAGAACTCATGAAGCATGTAAAGGCGCCTGACTTCCCTACCGGCGGCATTATATACGGCATAGAAGGCATCAAGCAGGGCTTCCATACCGGCAGGGGCCGCGTGGTGCTCAGGGGCCGCGTTACCGTAGAGCCAATGAAAGGCGGCAAGGAAATGATCGTCATTACATCTGTGCCTTACCAGGTAAACAGGGATGCACTCACCGAAAAAATTGGCTATCTAGTAAACAATAAAATAATTGACGGCATTACCCACGTGGGTAATGAATCTAATAAAGATGGCACCCGTATAGTGGTTGAGCTCCGTCGTGATGTGGTAGCCCAGGTAATCATCAACCAGCTATACAAATACAGTGAGCTGCAAACGTCTTATGGTATCAATAACGTGGCACTGGTTAATGGTCGCCCACGCACGCTTAACCTGAAAGACCTTATATCTGAATTCATAGCTTTCCGCCATGAGGTGGTTACCAAGCGCACTGAGTTTGAACTGCGGGAAGCAAAGAAAAGAGCGCACATACTGGAAGGGTATATTATAGCGCTTGATCACCTTGACGAAGTAATAAAGCTCATCCGCAACTCCACCAACCCCGAGGCCGCCAAGGATGGCCTTATTAACAATTTCGGGATGACCGAAATACAGGCCAAAGCCGTGCTGGAACTCAGGTTACAGCGCCTCACAGGCATGGAAATTGAAAAAATACGCGAGGAGCACGCTGAGCTGATGAAGCTGATAGCGCACCTTGAGATGATACTTGGCGATGAAGGCATGCGTTTCCAGATAATAAAAGATGAACTGGCTGATGTAAAGAAAAGATTTGGCGATGAGCGCAGGAGCGAGATACACTACATGGCTGATGAAATGAGGATAGAAGACCTTATTGAAAAGGAAGATGTGGTCATTACCATTTCGCACCTCGGCTACATCAAGCGCACATCTAACGCTGAATACCGCTCGCAACGCCGCGGTGGCAGGGGTGCCATGGGCGGCAAAACCCGTGATGAAGACTATATTGAGCATCTCTTCATAGCCTCCACTCACCACACGCTCTTGTTCTTTACAGAGAAAGGACGCTGCTACTGGCTTAAGGTGTATGAGATACCGGAAGGCGACAAGAATGGCCGAGGCAGGGCTATTCAAAACATGATGCAGATACCTGCGGACGATAAAATACGTACCGTAATAGATGTGCCGAACCTACAGGATAAAGAATTTCTTGAAAAACATTTTATTGTACTGTGTACCAAGAATGGTATCATTAAAAAAACAAAGCTTGAAAACTTCAGCAGGCCGCGCTCTAACGGTGTTAACGCGATAACTATTGAAGAAGGTGACCGCCTGCTTGATGTGTCATTGACCATGGAAGGCGACTATATTATGATGGCCATACGCTCAGGCAGGGCCATCTGCTTCCCGGAAGCCAAAGTAAGGGCTACAGGCCGCGGTGCCATAGGCGTATATGGTATTGAGCTTGACGCTAATAATGATGCCGTAATAGGCATGATATGTGTTGCGAAAGGAGATATATCTAAACAGATACTTGTCGTTTCTGAAAAAGGGCTGGGCAAACGCACGCCGTTTTTCACCAGGCTCGAAAATGAACTGATTGAAGACGCTGAAATAGTTACCGAAAGCGGTGACGAAGACCCGGCGGTGGCAAAAAGCGGAAACATAATAGACGTAACTAACGAAGAGGGTGAAACCAGCAAATACACGCTCGCATACCGCATTACCAACAGGGGCGGCAAGGGTGTAAAAACAATAAACATTACTGAGAAAACCGGCGCGCTTGTAGGCTTGCTGATAGTGGAAGAGAAAGACGATGTAATCATTACCTGCGAATCAGGCGTTACTATACGCATGAAAGTAGGCCAGATACGTGAGGCAGGCAGAGCCACACAGGGCGTAAAGCTTATAAACATTGATGATGGCGATAAAATAGCCGCCATAGCCAGCATAAGGGAGCAGGCGGTAATAGAAGAAATACTGGAAGAAGAAGCTGCCAAAACAGCAACTGACACCAGTGTTGAGGAAAGCGAAGCACCGGCTGAAAACAACGAAACTCCCAATATAACAGCGGAAGAAGATACTGAAGCTCCGGGTACAGACACAAACGAGTAACCATTTTTCAATATAATAAATAACCTAACAAGTAGTTTGATGAAAAAAACAGTCTTAACAGTAGCGGCTCTGGGTTTTACTTTGATGAGCATGGCTCAGGATAAATATGTTACCTCAGCACTAACGGCGCTTAGTCAAAAGGGTTTTGACGAAGCGAAAACGGACATTGACAGAGCAATGACAAGCCCGGAAACAAAGGAAAAGCCGAAAGCATTGCTCGCTAAAGCCCAGATCTACTTTAGCCTGCAGCAGATAGAAAAATACAAAGCCACGTTCCCTTACAGGGAAGGGTCACAGGCGCTTTTAAAGCTGGTGGAAGTAAAGCCGGAGTATGAAAAAGAAGATGTAAACCCAATATTGTTCTATGGCGCCTGCATGTATTACAATGACGGCACCATAGCATATAACGATAAAAAGTACGCCGAGGCAAACGAACTGCTGAAGCAAACCGTAAAAATACATGACCTCGCCGGTGGCAAAAGATTTGAAAAATTCCAGCTGGGCAAAAACCTCGATACGGTTTCCGCCAATGCAACCCTTACCATGGCGCGCATAGCTTTTTATGACAACAAATCTGAGGAAGCTATAGCCTTATTCAACAAGGTAAAAAGCAACCCCATTACCCGTTCCGCTGACAATGCCATACTCCTGTTGCAGTCTTATGACGCTTATAACAGTAAAAACGGCAACAAGCTGATCAATGATGAGCTTGCCGCCATACAGGAGGCCCGCACCGCATACCCTAACGACATAAATATCCGCAACAAGGAAATGAACCGCTTCCTTGACCTCGGCAAAATGGCTGAACTGGTGAAAAAAATGGAAGAAGCCGTGGAGAAGGACCCTAACAATGCCGACATCAATTTCAATGTGGCTCTGTTATACCAAGGCATGTCAAGCCCTAAAGACGCGCCAAAACCCGCTAATTCCGCTGAGCTGATTACAAAATCAGAAAACGCGTTCAACAAGGCGCTGAAACTCGCCCCTGAAAACGCAAACTATAACTACAACTTCGGCGCACTGTATTTCAACCAGGCTTTTGAAGTAAATGAGAAGATGAACGCCATCACAGGCAGCACAGCCGCTGACCTCAAAAACTATGATGACCTGAAAGCGAAAAGAGATGTCTTCTTCGGCAAAGCGATTCCCTATCTTGAAAAAGCGAATTCAATTTTCCAGAATACCGAAAGCAGCCTGGCTGAATCTGATAAAGAAGTGTACTTCGCTTCTCTTTCTGCCGCCAAACAGATATACGCCGCGCAAAACAAAACAGAACAACTAAAAGAAGTGAGCGCAAAACTCAAAAAAATGAGCGGGCAATAAACTTAGCCCTGTATAAGAACGCCGTCATGAATTTGATTTCATGACGGCGTTTTTTTTAATGTAAACCCCCGGAATCATATTATTTGTTTTCCCTGGTAAATAGCACTGTAAAGGCATATTTAACACATCCTAACTAAAACAATAATTTTCTATCTTTGTGGTATTCATGACAAAACGGTTACTTATTTGTTGTTTAATATTTTTTTCACCTGCTATGCTCAGAGCGCAGTTGCAGGGCCGTGCACTGCTCGATTCACTCCTGAAAGAAGAAATTAAATATGCCGATGATACACAGAAGGTAAAACTTATTGATACAATTTCTATTGTCTACCATTCCATTAGCCCTGACAGTGGCATTATTTACGGCAACATTGGCCTAAGGATGAGTGAAAAGCTCCAGTTTGAACTTGGCAAAGCAAAAGCACACAATGCGCTCGGACTTAACTATGAAGCCAAAACTCAGAACCCCGCCGCATTAGACAATTACTACAAAGCCCTCTCCATTTTTGAAGTGCTGAAAGACAAGGCCAGGATAGCGGCCACCCTCGGCAACATAGGCAACGTATATGCATCGCAAAAAAAATATGCCCAGGCCATTGAAAACGACTCATTGGCACTGGTCATGTACGAAAAAATTAAAGATATCCAGGGCTTCAGGGGCCAAGTGAGGAACCTCGGCAACATGGCCTATGTATACCAGTCAATGGGTAACTTCTCCAAGGCGAAAGAGTACTTCATAATGGCGAGAGAAAATGCCCGGAAGTATAACTTAAATGATGAAGTAGCCAAAAACCTGGGTAACCTTGCCGCACTCAACTACCTTAATAAAAATGAACTCAACCTTGCTGATGCCATCAACTATTGCAGACAGGCCATTGAAATATACGAAAGTCTTGACGACAAAATGGGCCTGGCCAGCAACTACGGCAATATGGGAGAGTTCTACCTCGCCATTGCCACCGACTCTGAAAACAATATAAAAAAAGGCGCGTTCGCAGCAATGGGCAATGCCGCGCTTATAAATACGGCCATCGAATACCTGAATAAGGGCATTAAAGTATCCCGCCAAATCAGCTTTTCTGAAGGCCTCATAGGCTGCCATGAGCAGCTTTGGAAAGCCTACACCCTAAAAAAAGATTACAAAAACGGGCTGGAAAACTGCAGGGTATTCTTTTCCCTCCGGGACTCAGTCTACTCTTCAGCCAACGCCATAAACTTCGCCAACCTGGAAACACGCCGCGCCAAGAAAGAAAAAGAAGACCAGGTTATTAAGAATAACCTTATAGAAAGCAATAATAAAAAAGACAAACTGATCTATACTTCCGGTATTATATTACTGCTGATAGTCATAGGTATAGTAGCGAAATACTTTGTTTCCGAACTGAAATCTAATAAGGTGATGGCCACGGAACGCAAAAAACACATTGACAGGATAAAAGCCCAGAAAACGGTATTAAAAGATATTGCTTACATACAAAGCCATGAAGTAAGAGGCCCGGTATCTACCATACTCGGGCTGGTGCAGCTGTTTAATTTTGAAGACCTTACCGACCCCGCCAACGGCGAACTAATGGAGGGCGTGGCCACCGTAGCAGGCAGGCTTGATAAAATAGTTACCGAAGTGGTTAATAAAGAAAATAAGATAAGTAAAGAAGATATAGAGTCAGATCAGGCTGATAATATTTAACTGTTTACAAATGGCAATACCTTATTCGCCGGCCGGGGCAATAATGGCCTTATTACCTTTTCTACTATTGGCCGCTCTATCAGTTCCGGGCGTTCCACCAATATAGTTAGCCATTCGTTTTCTTGTGTTTGCCTACCTTCATATTCATTTTACAGAATAAGAAGATAGAACTAAGCCCGGCTCACCGAAAAAAGGGAATTAAATAAGTAGCCTCTGAAAAATTTCACAAGCACAATTATTAATCTAAAGAACTAACTACCTCCAGATCGCCTTTAAAAAACCTGGTTGGCAATATTATTGGACTGGTAACATCTCCAAGATTTGAAGTTAACGTAGTTATAAATGCCCTTAAATAAGGAAACATTATTGCGGTAGCATTAAAATTAATAAGCCCATTCCTTTCTTCGTCACCTATTTCGTCTTCGTCACCACTTATCTGGAACGTCCCAACCCCTGTTACCAAAAGACTGAAGTGATTTTCAGCAAATAAAGTAACCGACATAATTATTTTGAATACGTTTTTTTTGCCGTCAGGAATAAAAGCCTTGGGTATAATTTCTATAGTAACATTATTTTCTTCGCTTTCCTTTAAATGGCTGCGTTGAGGATAATTCGACTTGAGGAAATTCGACGCCTTTGAATCTTAATTTTCTTTGCTCTTTAATTTCCATTATGCGGCTTTTCCATAACCCACAGGGTTGGTGTACGTATCATCACTATTGTCTGATGCGGTTGGTTTAGGGGTAATTATAGTCATTTCAGTCATGTCCCATGAAATGTCCAAATCTGTGTATGTCCCGCCAATACCACCAACATCAACATAGCAATCAATTTGATTTGATTTGTTGTTTTTAAGCCACTGTGTTAATGATTCCGCTGTTTCGCTTTCTAATAAAGCGTCAATTTTCCTTTCTAATTCTTCTAGATTAATCATAACGTTCTTTTTACACGCACTTACCCTCGAAATGATAAGCAAAGTTAGACCATATATCTCTATTATAGACGGGTAACTGTATTCTCTTCTTATACTGAAATTCCCTAATAAATTGATATTCCCTTGAACTACCTATGTCCTAAACATTATTCCTGAAAAAGCTGACCAAATCCCTTTCTGCAAAAAATAGTCATTTAATTGCTTGAGAGTTGGAGACTGTCCGGTTATGGCAAATTTTTTCTTAATCTTCTCCATTTGCTTTACCCAGAATATATAGTGCTCTTCATTAAATACAGTATCCAGAACATTTGAAAAATCAATGTCTGCGATGTATATTTTATAGTATCCGGTAGTTCTCTTTGCGCTATTCCCCCAAAACACGGCATCATCCAAATCATACCAGAAATACCATGCCACACCTAACCACGCATTATCTTTAGTACATATTATCGGCTCACTAAGTCGAACGCTTTTACGTTTTTGTGAGTGATACATAGTTCTTTTCTTACCTGATATGCCTATAGTGTCTCCCAATATTGCCGTAAATGTACACTAGTAAATTAGAAATATATTGGTAAATCCTATTTTTTAGCTACAAATCCTACATCGTATACCGCTTTTGTACATGTATTTCCGCCTCCAATAATTGTTTCAGCATTGACTGTATCCAATATATATTCGCCCAACACATAAGCATCTTTCACCTCGCTTATTCGCTTGTAACTATCTGATACTGTGAAGTTCGAGAGTTCAGTTACACAACCATTTCTTTTACATAAGCAGCTATAGTTAGCCTGCCCGCCGTTTTTGCTTTTATTTCCTCTATGGTTACACCCGGCGCATGTTCTATACATACAAAACCATCGGGGGTAACATCAAACACACCAAGATCGCTCACCACTTTGCGCACGCAGCCTACGCCTGTGAGGGGCAGAGAGCATTGCGGCAGCAACTTACTTTCCCCTTTGGGGTTAGTGTGCTGCATAGCCACTATTATATTTTTGGCAGCTGCTACCAGGTCCATCGCACCACCCATACCCTTAACCATTTTCTTCGGTATTTTCCAGTTGGCTATGTCGCCGTTATCGGCTACTTCCATAGCGCCAAGCACGGTTAGGTCAACCTTGCCTGCCCTTATCATCCCAAAACTCATGGCGCTGTCAAAAAAAGCTGCACCAGGCAAAGTGGTGATCGTTTGCTTGCCGGCATTAATAAGGTCAGCGTCTTCCTCGCCTTCAAAAGGGAAGGGCCCCATGCCCAGCAGGCCGTTTTCGCTTTGTAGTATTACATTCACCCCTTCAGGTATGTAATTTGCCACAAGTGTAGGTATGCCTATACCAAGGTTTACATAATATCCATCCTGAAGTTCCTGAGCTATACGCCTCGCTATTTGTTCTTTATTAAGTGCCATTACAATTATATTAAATTAGGAAACCTCAAATATTAAATTCCAAATTCCAAACCTGGTAGTGAAATTTTAACTCTTCTTCCTTACCGTCCTTTGCTCTATCCTCTTTTCATAGTTGCTGCCCTTGAAAATACGGTGTACATATATGCCCGGCGTATGTATATAATTAGGATCCAGCTCACCTGGCTCTACCAATTCTTCCACTTCCGCTATTGTAATTTTCCCGGCCATGGCCATCAGCGGGTTAAAATTGCGGGCAGTGTCTTTAAAAATAAGATTGCCCATCCTGTCGCCCTTCCAAGCTTTTACAATAGCGAAGTCAGAATCAAAAGCGTGCTCCAGAAGGTAATTCTTCCCGTTAAACTCCCTTATCTCCTTACCCTCGGCCACTTCGGTACCATAGCCGGCCTGCAGGTATACCGCAGGCATACCATAGCCTGTGGCCATACAGCGGGTAGCCAGCGTACCCTGCGGCACCAGCTCTACTTCAAGCTCGCCGCTCAGCAGTTGCCGTTCAAACTCCGCATTTTCCCCTACATAAGAAGAAATCATCTTTTTTACCTGCCTGGTCTGTAGCAGCAAACCTATACCAAAACCATCAATGCCTGCATTGTTAGAAATGCAGGTAAGGTTATTTACCCCGGTTTTCACCAGGGCGGCTATACAATTTTCAGGTATGCCACACAGCCCGAAACCTCCCAGCATCAGCATGGCACCCGACGGAATATCTCGTACTGCCTCATCAGCACCGGCAACTACTTTATTCATTGAATATTGAATTTTAAGGCTAAATTAATTAAATTGAGTTACAAAGAATTATTTTGGTGCTAATTATGAACTTGCAACATTCCCCGAGCCCGACAACACTATCGGCTTAACATCCCGAATCGGATAATATATGAATAACAATCACGCAAAATGCTACGGATCCTCTTTCCACCCCATTCAAAGATAGCCGTTACTCAGAAAAATACCAGCTCATATGTTGGAAACTATCAACGCCGTTCTACCACAAACTACAAAAAAACTCCCTATTCCTTACCCGCCCTTAGCAATATATCTTTTTCTTCTCTGGAAAGAGAATTGTATCCTTTTTGATTTATTTTGTCCAGTATATCATCAATTGTATACTGAGATATCCCTTTTCTAGGCTGATACATGCTTATTGTATTCCCCTTCCTTTTCACCTTTGGTTGTTCAGAAGGGGTTACTGTACTTTCCAACTTATCTATCAGCTTGTAAGGCCATTCACCCAGCCTGTATCCTGCCTTCAGCAGCCTTATGTAGGCAAATCCCGCGGCGCCGCCCGCAAGCAGCAGCGCTAAAATAGGTATATTAAATCCTGAGCCATAGATCATAAGCGCTGAAAAGACAATGACTACCCCCATAAGCGGTACAGAAAAAGTCTCGGTAAGGTAAAAACGGTAATGTGGCGTAAGAGTAATGGCTGCTATAGCCATAGCCATTATGCCTGCTCTGGCGCCCAAAAACGCGGGCATTACCATACCTGCCTTACCGGGTAGCAACTGCGCCAGCATATAAAACAGGCCGCCCGCAATTAGCGCATAAGTAAACAACGGAGCAATCTGCCTGCCGCCCACCAGCATTTGCACCACAGAGCCGAAACAGTAGAGCCACAACATGCTGCTCAGCAATTCCATAAAACTATTGGGCTGCTGAAACCACCCATAGGTGAGTACCGTCCACCAATGGGTTGAAAACTGGTGGACTGAAGTGAGCGAAATATTAGATAAGAAATAGGTATTGAATACCTCTCCATTACCTACATAAACAATCATAATAACCGCCCAGGAGAGGGCCAGCATCATGTATGCCGATGCAGTAAATATAATAAGTTTCAGTACCGCGTTGTCTTTCAAACCTGGTATGTAGGATAGTGCTGATCGTCTTTGCCCTGTACTCATTTGCTTGTAAATTTATTAATAAAACTCATTGCGGCTGGTCTTCTTCCATATACTTAACAATATGAACGCAAACAGCATACCACCCAGATGCGCAAAATGCGCGACATTGTCACCCGCTATCCGCCCCACGCCACTGAACAACTCTATAGCAGCATAACCAGCAACCGCCCACTTTGCTTTAATGGGTACGGGGATGAACATAATGTAAAGTTCAGTATTAGGAAATAAATATCCAAATGCGAATAAAATACCAAATATAGCGCCCGAGGCCCCCACCATGCCCACATCAAGCATCTGCATATAGTACGAGTGTAAGAACTGTACTGACTCCTGCACACAGTTACTGCAACCAGGGTTTTGGGTCCAGTTGTCAATGAAAGCTGAATTAGCCAGTTGTATGTTATTATGGCTAAGTATACGGGAAAACTCCATGGCGCTTGCGTGCTGCTGAAAGTGGACAAAGTCAGCATGAAAAGCGCTATACACATAAGCCATTACCCCAAGGTGGCAGAAGGCGGCACCAATACCGCACACCATGTAAAACAGGAAGAACTTTTTAGGGCCCCACATGTTCTCCAAAATGCTGCCAAACATAAAGAGCCCATACATGTTAAAGAAAATATGCGTAAGTGTAAGCCCGATGTCATTGGGGCTACCGTGCATATAAATATGGGTTAATACCTGCCACCACCTGAATTTTGGCGACATCCAGTAATGGAGCCCCAGGTAGTCACCCAGATCAATACCCTGCCTGCCGAGTACAAACTGCACCAACACCACCAGTACATTAATAATGATGATATTTTTTACGACAACCGGAACGTTCTGGAAAGGGTTTTGACCTTGATTCGCCATACTGCAAAAATAGCGCATTGAAATATAAAAAATCGCTAAAGCCGTGCGCCTCCATTTAATAAATAGGGCGGCCAGAGGGTATTATTGCCATGAACACGCTAATTTTGAAGCAATAATTTACGGTTTTGGATTTTCATGATGTATTAGGCCAGCGGGCCGCCAAAGAAGGATTGCTGAAGATGTGGCACAACAATGTGTTTCCGCACGCTTTACTTATTACCGGAGCTGAAGGCACCGGCAGCCTGCCACTGGCGCTGGCACTGGCAAAGTTTATTTTTTGCGAAAACAAAACCGCTGATGACTCCTGCGGCCACTGCCCCAACTGCGGCAAAATAAACAGGCTGGAACATGCCGACCTGCACTTGAGCTTCCCCACCATACCCCCAAAGCCTGGTGTAAAGGCTATGAGCCGCAACTACATAAAAGAATTCAGGACATTTATAACCCAACACCCCTACGGCACTACGTATGACTGGCTGCAGCATATTAACGCAGAAAACAAGCAGGGCAATATAACCGCTGATGAGTGCAGGGAGATAATAGATACGCTGAACCTGAAATCTTATGAAGGCGGCAAGAAAATACTGATTATGTGGCGGCCTGAATACCTTAAAAAGGAAGGCAACATAC
>JACMPD010000279.1 GCA_014377675.1 Taibaiella sp. | reverse complement strand
GAATACGGGCATTACTTACAAAGCCAGCGCTTCGGGCCATTTTACCTGTTTGCTTTTGCAATTCCAAGTGTAATAAGCGCGGCGACTAAAACTTACGCAGGACATAACATTTACTGGACTGAAAAAGATGCGCACAGGCGGAGTTATGAGTACTTTACATTTCTTATGAAGAACAGTATAATACGTATAAAAACTAGGGACAGGGGATTATTGAAATTGGTGCTATCAGCAAATGAGGAATATTTAAAACTGCTGCATTGGAAATTGCTATTTATAGATGGCACATATGATAACGAGCAAACAATGTTATTTCAAGAAAAGGTAAATAGTTCGGAATATGGTCTTGTTTTATCGCTTACTGAAATAGATGCGTTATTAAACTGTGTTCCTGATTTATGGGATTTATTATTAGTTGGACAACAAGATAAAAGGGAACCCGTACAAAAAAAGGATAGCGATGATATAATATTTAATTCATCCGATGTTGTAATTGAGTATTTTGATTGCAGTTATTGGACAATTGCAATTAGTAACGAGCGTTTCGTGAGTAGTGTAAAGAGTAATTTGGAGAAGATGTATGAGGTCTTACCGCTAAATTAATAATCACCCACGCTTGCTTTCATGAGCGGGGTGCATGATTCCTGACACATCTGAGGAAGAATGGCAGTTAAAAACTGCCGGGATTATTGATACACGAGTTCACGCACGAACAGGGGCTTTGCGGCAAACTCGCGCCAGTTGGGAACTGTTTAGAAAATTCAAATGTAAAAAACTACGTGAAATGCATTATAGATACCTATTACTTATATTTTTTTTAACTTCAACATTGTGTTTTGCTCAGAGCGACAGTAATAAGTATCAAAATGAGTTGGTAGTTTTTAATGAAAATCATATTGCATGGGGTTGCCTATGTGTTCCAGATTTGAATAATAGGAATATTATTTCAGATTCATTTCTCTTTAGCACTTATAGTAATCTAGGTCCGGGTCATTTACGATTGACAATTATTGATACATATGCGTACGTCAGAGGTATTCTCTTAGCCGCAAAAAAGAATTCAAAAAACGTCTGCCTTTTACCATTCCTAAGGGTGCTTGACAGAAAGTCTGATAAAATTTATGGTTACACTTGTGTGACAACATCATATAAAATACCCAATAAAGTATACTGTGACGAACCCAGTATTCGATTCGCCATTTTGTTCTATGTGAATTTTAATTTCACTTTAAAATACAGTCTGCCTAAACATTTTTCTTTTAATAAAATTGAATTGCAAAAGAACAATCAGTCCGGCTTAAATACATTAGATCAAAATGACTATGATAAGATATATGACGCATATTTGGAATGGGCATACCGAAAATATGTAAAAAGGGAAGGCGGTTTGCTTCATCCTTTGGCCAATACAGAATACAGATGGGCAGTTGAAACCGTCCCATCATTATCAAAAAAGCAATTGAAAATATTTAAAAGGCGCCGAAGGTATTAGAGTAACAAGGGAACAATGCCGAATGAAAAAACGGAGCCTAAAGGCATCCGTTTTTTTGATTATGCTTAGTTTGATAGCTATTGAATGACTAATTTTTGAGTCATTTTCACGCCGGCAGATGTTAGTGTAACAAAATAAATTCCCGGAGGGGCATCCAATTGCAAGGTTTTTGCCCGGCCATTGGTGAGCGCTAATTCATTCAGCGTCTGCCCCAATATGTTTGACAAGACAATATTTGCAGGGTCATTCCCCCCATTGCTGTAAAACATGGTTATCTCACCATTTGAAGGATTAGGGGATATATTGAAAACCATTTCAGATGCTTCAACATTAGTTACGCTTACGCCACACGCAATTGCCTCTGGCACTACAGATATCACTTTGTTGGCTTCTGCCGGCCCGCATGGGGAAGGAATAGCGTAAGTAATAGTCGCTGTTCCGGTCGCAACCCCGGTTACAAGTCCGGAGGTAGCATCAACAGTAGCAATAGAAGGGTCTGAACTAGACCACGTGCCACCGGCAGTAGCATCAGCAAAAGGAGTATTGTGATTGACGCAAACAGAAGAAGCGCCTGTGATTGCAGCAACTGTAGTGCTGATACACGGCGAAAAACGAAGGATTAATCCATCAGAAACGCCACCAAATGTTGGTTGATGGGCACCTGCAGCAACCCAGCTGGAGGTATCATAAATTTGTCCGCAAACATAAAATTCGCCGTTTCTTCCGGGAGTTATGCCATTGAAACAAATAATCTGTGACATGCTGTGGTAAGCCCATGCATCCAGGGGCGCTCCCGACGAGTTGTACACACGAACCATTACGTCATAACTTGTACTAGACGCTTTACCTGCTACATATACATTGGTATTCCTGTCTAAGGAAAGGCTGAAACAACCGGTGATGAGCATACTGTCTCTCCATAACACACTGCTGCCCGTACTATTAAGCTTTGCCACAAAGCCAACGCGGGATGACCCCGAAGACGGCGAGCTGATTGAGATATATACGTTTCCGCTGTTATCCACTTTTATATCGTTGGGGTCTGCGCTGCCGCCGGAAGCTGGAAATGACGGCGAATAATAGGTGGCCCAGATCTTTGAGCCAGATGAATCCAGCTTCATGATATAGGGCTCAAAAGAATAGTTAGCTACCGTTTGGTAAGCCCCACTTGTTGTGATACCAGCGGGGTTGGTAGTAAATCCGCTGATGAACACGTTTCCGGCTGTATCGGTAGCAATGGCACTCGCAAAAGTTCTGTCAGACGAATAGGTATGGGCAATAGGTCTCACCGACCAGTTGTAGTTTCCGCCACTGTCAAACTTATACACCAGTGGGCGGTCAACGACATAAACATGGTCACTCACATGCTCAAAAAGATAAACATTGCCAAAACGATCAGAGGCTACGCCTTTTCCAAAGCAATTATAACTGTCGTAAACGGTTGTATCCCAGCTAAGGTTGCCGGCCGCATCAAAACAGCCCAGGTAGGCTGAGCTTGGCATAGGAGAGTAAAACGCTACACCTGCCAGGTAAATATGCCCGAAGTTGTCGGCATCCAGCGAAAAACCTTCCCCGGCAATAACATATGTACCCCAGATGCGATTGCCAAGGGTATCAAATTTTTCAAGGAAACAAGTATTGGGCGCATGAAAAGAGGTATCGTAAGCTCCTGTGGTAGCTATTGTGCTGTTGCTATACGTGCTGCCGGTAATGTACAATTTTTCGCTTGCGTCAGTTATAATATCGTTGCACCAGTCATGGGCATTGGCGCCAAGGAAGGTACCCCAGCTTACATACGGATCAATAATGAGGTTGTTGGTAAAGCCAGATGTGTAATAGCCCACGGAATTTGGGCTGACCATATAATTGCTCGCTACCTCCCTACCGTTATAAAACGTAGATGGCGCAGCCTCAGTTATGGTACCGAGAGGAGTTGATATGTGTAAGTCGCCGTTGGTGCCTGTGTTTACCGCCGTGGCACCTTTGTAATTGATCTTAATGCTGCCGGCATTCCCGTTCTCATGAACTATAAATTCATGTTTCAGCTTACCTCCATTGTTGTACAGTACCCAGTCAATGCCGGGATAGATGCCCTGGTAGGTGATGCGCGAAAATGAATGGCAAACCACCTGCTTTTTGCCGTCGGTGCGCAGGATATGCCGCTCGGTATATTCCTGTGGTACTTCAGCCACGATTTTTGCATCTTTATTGGCTCCCGTTAGCTCTACCTCTACCCTGTAAAAATGGGTAATACTGTCCTTTCCTGACTGCTCAGAGAATTGATATATCAGCCCGCCTTTTTGTGCAAAGATGGTTAATCCGGCACCGGCTTTCATGCTGTAACTTACATCATTACGCTGTTTGCCACACTGGTCTTTTACCTGGCCTTTGTTTTCAACAAACAAAAGTTGCTGCTTTTCATTTTTTAATGATTTGACTGATGCGTGCACGCTTCCGCAGAGCCCAAGCAAAAACAATAGAGAATATAGAATGGTTTTCATAACATTGGTTTTAAGAACGGCAAATATAACGGATATTTTGCTATGCGGGAGCTGATAAAAAATGCTCATTGAAAGCAGTGAGTCCAAAGGGGTTTTGAAAGGAGTTCACGAATATGGCTTTGTTGGATACTCGCGCAAGTTGTAAGTAATCATTTTGGCAGTTATAAACTGCCGGGATTATAGAGGCACGAGTTCGCTTACGCACAAGGGCTTTGCTGCAAACTCGCGTCAGATTGGGAACTGCCTGGATTATTGAGACACGAGTTCGCTTACGCACAGGGGTAGATGTAGGTATTCATTTCGGCAGTTATAAACTGCCTGAATTATTGAGTCGCGAGTTCGCTCACGGACAAGGGCTTTGCGGCAAACTCGCGCCAGTTTGGATCAAATAAAAACATTCAATATTCAAAAACAAAACAAAAAAACCCGGCAGCCATAAAGCAACCGGGTTTTTTATTATGAGTGCAATCAGGTGGTCTTAAGATTAAACCCAAACCCTTGAAAATCATATTATTGATAAATAGCAACACTAATTTTAGGGCTGTCAGCTCTTGCGCTGCGGAAGGCACCGGTTGGGGAGTAAAACCGGGTGGGCGCACCTATGCGGAGTATGAAGGTATCAGCGGCGAAATAGTTATGGAACGGGAAAGTGTTGAGGCCGTTGCCGGTTGGGTAGTACTTGGTAAAGAGATAGCCTACGGTAGTCTTGTAGTCGGTAGGGTTAGGGTTTTGGTATTCGGAGTATGAG
>JACMPD010000278.1 GCA_014377675.1 Taibaiella sp. | reverse complement strand
TTGCCGAGGCGGCTTTCTTCAAGCACCTCACCACGTTCTTCGTCAATATCTTTATCAGTCAGCAGGGCATTGTGCGCCCAGTCTTCTATAATCTGAAAACCCTTTTCCAGGTTGCCAGGCTTATCCGTCGGGATAGGTAAAATATATACTGTCTGGTCAAACGCTGTGTAGGCGTTAAGGTCAGCCCCGAACTGAACACCAATTGACTGCAGATAGCTCACGAGGTCGTTTTTCTGAAAGTTCTTTGTGCCGTTAAAATTCATGTGCTCCATGAAGTGCGCCAGGCCCAGCTGTTCATTGGTCTCCAGTATAGAGCCTGCCTTTACAGCAAGGCGAAGCTCTACCTTGTTGGCGGGTTTGTTGTTGGTGCGTATATAATAGGTAAGGCCGTTATCCAGCTTACCTGTCACTACATTTGGGTCCTGGGGCAGTTTGGCCTGCAGATCCTGCGCGAAAGTTATCCGGGGCACACCCACCGACAATGCGAGGCCAAGCAAGGCAACCCGCAGGGAATAGCTAAATAATTTCATATGTCTGTTAAAATATCGTACAAAATTATCAGGATTTTTCAGGGCGCCAAATATTACCCCTATTATTATTGATTTTGCGTTATCAGCCTGCTTCCTGTAGCTGGCCCGGAGTAACATTATAATAACCTTTCTGTGACGAAGCCGGAAAAGCGACTATGTAAAAAGGACTGTTTTTTTCTACCTTTGCCTTATGCACATCGGTTTGTATTTCGGCAGTTTCAATCCTATTCACACAGGCCATTTAATAGTAGCCAACCATGTTATTCAGTACACTGATATTGACAAAATATGGTTTGTGGTGTCTCCGCATAATCCGCTGAAAGATTCACATTCCCTGCTCAATGAGTACGACCGGCTACACCTGGTAAACCTGGCTATTGAAGATAACCCTAAATTCAGGGGTAGCAATGTAGAGTTTCAGTTGCCAAAGCCTTCTTATACAATTGATACACTTACCTACCTGGCTGAAAAATTTCCCCTGGAGCGCTTTTCAGTAATCATGGGGTCTGATAGTTTTCAAAATTTGCACCGGTGGAAAAACTTCGAGCAGCTGATCACAAAATATTCGTTTATAATTTATACCCGGCCGGGCTTTGATATTACAGATACTTATGGAGCCAAAATAACCCGGCTGGAGGCTCCCCTACTCCATATATCTTCCACATTCATCAGAAAGCAGGTAAAAGACAAAAAATCAATTAAGTATATAGTCCCCCCGGCTGTTGCTGAATACATACAACACAATAAGTATTATGCAAAATAAACCGCCATTCACGGCATTCGGATTAGTTTAAATATCTCCCATTTTTCACCTTAACTTAATTGATACCGATGCGCATATTAATTTTACTATCCTTCATTGTTTGCGCCTTTACATGCAGTGCACAGCACGGCTATTCTTATTTTTTTGACAAGACCCCAACAGTAAGCACGGGCGACTATAAGTTGAAAGTGATTGATATGCGGCCTTATAAAGATGATATAGGTTATCTTAAAACCGGCGCGTTCAACCGCATGACCGCCATAACACTGGCAGACGCTGCTGACAAATTATTCGGCGCACACTTTAAAAAGGATATAAAACCGGGGATTGAAAGTAACAAAGAACTGTTATTGGTGTTGCACCACCTGCGTATTGAAGACAGGCCCGTACTGGGAGAAATGGGCACCGTCCATTTTGATGGCGATTTTTATTGCGGCGAGCCGGGGAAGCTGATATTCCTTTCCAGGATGGATTCAATATATGAGGTGAGCGCGGCAATGGACGTGACCCAAAAACTGCTGGAGATGTCAGAACTCGCTATTAACTACCTGGTACTTCGCGCGGTGAGTCTTGCGCCGGATGCCAAAAGTGACGTGTACCTGACTGAGGAACAAGCTGGCGAGAAACGGAAAGCAGACAAACTGCGCTTTCCGATATACAATACAAATGGAATTTTCAAAAAAGGAATATACTATACCGTTGATCAATTCCTCAGCAATCAACCGGTTGACACCCCGTTTATTGAAAGTCCGCTCTCAGGAGGCACCAACGCACATTTCGCTTTTTACTATCCGAATAAAAAAGGGAGAATGGGGGAACGAATAGACGTAAGCTCCTATTTCGCTATTTATGACGGGAAGCAATGGGCGGTAGCACAGGAAAGCCGTGCTGCGCTGATGCATTATAAAAATGGCGAGTTCTTTGCAGCTAAAGATTTGACCGGCCTGGCCAACAATGCTGGTGCAATGATGCTCGGCGGACTCGTAGGGACACTCATTTCCTCCGGCAGAGCCGGCCACGGATTGTATGATACTAAGTTTGACCCGCTCACCAAAGAATTTATGCCGTTTAAACGATTGCAGTAGAGTTCGTTTAGGATAGTACTTTATCTTTAAAAAAATAATGGAATAAGAACCACATACAATAACGTTAGCTACATTTGCCTTCTTACAAACAACTCACACTGAAACGCTTTGCATACATAGTGCTGGTCTCTCTCCTCCTGCTACAAACCGGATGGGGCTTGCTTGTATTGCAGGCTGAGCAATTTTGTATTGTGTGGACAATGCAACATGAAAAAATAACAGAGAATGCCGGGCTGGAAGAATTTGAAATATCGCTGAGCGACTTCAAAAAAAACAAGGTCGGGTTTAACGAAATTATCTGTTCGGGCAAGAGATATGATATAAAGTCAGCAACCATAACGGGCGGGCGCGTGAAACTGCTGGCGCTGTATGACCAGTGTGAGGAAGATATTGTTGATGATATTATAAAGACGATCAGTAAAACAAATCCTTCAGATCAAAAATCAAAACAACCGCTTATTGATTTACTGACATCAGTATATCTGCTGCCTACTTTTGAGCTTATTTTAACCCCCTTTACCAAGGGGCAGCCGTGCTACAATTTATTTCAAAGGCACCTGCCGGCGCGCCCCCGTATAGTTATCTCCCCGCCTCCTGAGATAGTGTAAATCAGCTGATTGAAGTATTGCGTGCAATACAATCTCTATTTTACATCTATTTAATCTCAGTAAATGAAGCATAAAAAACATACGTTAACAACACTTATGGTGTTGCAGGCTGGCATGGCCGCGTGGGCACAAAGCCCGGTGGCAGATACCGGCAGAGGGAAATTTGACCTCAATGAAGTAATTATATCAGCCAACAAAGTAAGGGAATCTAAAATAGTGATTCCCCAACAGGTGATAACGATGAATAGGGATCAGATAGCCCAAACACAATCACAAACCACCGCCGACCTTGTAGCTGCTACCGGGAATGTGTTTGTACAGAAAAGCCAGATGGGTGCGGGCAGCCCGGTGATGCGGGGCTTTGAGGCGAACAGGATTGTACTGCAGGTGGACGGAGTACGCATGAATAATATCATATACCGGGGTGGCCACCTGCAAAATATTATTACGGTTGATAACGCTATGCTTGACAGGGCTGAAATCCTGTTCGGCCCGTCATCAACAGTATATGGCAGTGACGCCTTAGGTGGGGTCATTAATTTTTACACAAAAAACCCGGTATTTTCGGGCGAAGCTGGAAAACTAAAAAAGGAAATAAATGCCTTTACCCGCTACGGCAGTGTAAACAATGAAATGACAGGCCACGCAGATTTTGCAATAGGAGGCAATAAATTTGCATCGCTTACCTCATTTACCTATTCCTCTTTTGATGACCTGAAATCAGGCAAGGCGCAAAACCCGCTGTACGATACCAGCTATGGCAACCGCATTAAATATGTGGACCGCATTAATGGCGTTGATTCGCTATTGGTAAACAGTGACCAATACAAGCAGGTGGAAAGCGGGTACAAACAATATGACATACTACAGAAATTTTCGTTTAAGCAAAATGAACACATCACGCACGGCCTGAACCTGCAATTTTCTAACTCTACCGATATACCCCGGTATGACAGGCTAACTGACCCCGCCGGCAGCGGACTGAGGTATGCCAAATGGTACTATGGCCCGCAAACCAGGCTTCTTGGCGCCTATGATTATAACAACCATAATGACGCTGCGTTTTTTCAAAACATACATGCCGGGCTCAACTACCAGGCTATTGAAGAAAGCAGGCACACCCGCAGCTTTAACAAAACCGGGCTATCTCACAGGGTAGAAAAAGTAAATGTTGCCGGACTAAATATTGACCTGCAACGCACCGTAAAACAACACAATATACGCATAGGGGTTGACGGGCAATACAACACATTAAAGTCAACGGCAACTAGCGAAAACATATCAACCGGGAAAATAACACCTTTAGACACCCGCTACCCTGATGGTGACAACACACTCACAAATGTTGCAGCTTATGCCTCGCATACCTGGAAAATAAGCGACAAATTCACGATGACTGACGGGCTGAGGCTGGGTATGGTGGCTTTACACTCTACCTTCAGTGACTCGTCGTTTTTCCACTTACCATTCAGGGAAGCAAACCAGAATAATTTCGTGTACTCCGGCAGCGCAGGCATCATACATACCCCAACTGACAAATGGAAATTATCGTTGCTTGTTTCAACCGGTTTCAGGGCACCGAACGTTGATGACCTCGCGAAAGTATTTGAGTCAGCCTCCGGTACATTGATAGTACCTAATGCAGATCTAAAGCCTGAAAAAACCATTAATACCGAATTAGGCATCACCAAACTATTCGGCACTAATACGCTGTGGGAAAGTTCGGTCTACTATACCCGTTTCGCTGATGCAATTGTAACTGATAAATTTAAATACGAAGGACTGGATTCTGTTTTATACAATGGCACCATGAGCCGCGTACTGGCTAACCAAAATAAGAGAACAGCCTACGTATACGGGTTTTCAACAAACCTAAAATCACAACTGAGCAACAGTTTTGTACTGTCACTGGCCGCAAACTACACCTATGGCCG
>JACMPD010000277.1 GCA_014377675.1 Taibaiella sp. | reverse complement strand
TGCCGGTCGCATACAGGTCGCAAATTTTGGCGCTTGATGTGGCACCAGTATAATATTTCAACTCACATGTCATTTATATATGCAAAATCCTTAGTTTAGGCTAACTATGCGGACTTATATATCTTCTGAAAGGATATTATTACGGGAACTTGTTCCCGCTGATGCTGAAGCTATGTATATGCTGGACTCCGATAAGCCTTTGTTTATTTTACAATAAATTCGCTCCTTAATTACATTGTCTTATTTTTGCACCCTGATACTGCTCAACAACAATTATAGCATAATTTGTCAACTATGAAATCCAAAAAAATTTGGTGGGTCATTATTATTGGTGTGGTTGTACTCGGCATTCTGATCGCGCTTTCCAGGAAGGGGGATAAAGATGTAACAAAAGTGACCGTTGAAAAAGCCGCCAGGCATACCATTACAGAAGTAGTTACGGCAACGGGTAAAATATATCCGGAAACCGAAGTGAAAATAAGCCCTGAAGTAAGCGGTGAAATCACTTTTCTTGATCTGAAAGAAGGCGACAGTGTGCATAAGGGCGATGTAATGGTGAAAATAAACCCGGCGATATATTCATCGATGGTGAGCCAGCAGGCCGCCGCCGTAGAGCAGACCCGCGCCAGCGCCACCAATACCCAACAGATGATGGCGCAGTCCGAATCACAATACAAATTAGCGAAATCGACCTACGACAGGAATAAAAAATTATATCAGGATAAGGTAATATCGGCACTTGAGTTTGAGCAAAGTGAAGCTTCTTATACATCGGCTTTAGCCACGCTTGATGCAGCTAAGGCCAGCACGAGTGGCGGTAGGTATGGTGTGGCCGGCGCGCAGGCGAGCTTGAACCAGGCGAAAGAAAACCTTTTAAAAACGACCATCATTGCACCTACATCAGGCGTTATCTCCCAGCTCAATGTAAAGAAAGGGGAAAGGGTGGTAGGTACTGCCCAGTATGCAGGCACTGAAATGCTGACTATAGCTGATATGAGCAGGCTTGAAGCACGTGTTGACGTGAGTGAAACGGACATTACCAAAGTAAAAATTGGTGATACCGCCTTTATTGAAACCGACGCTTACCGCAACCGTAAGTTTACCGGCATAGTTTCGAAAATAGGAGTAAGCGCAAAATCAGGACTGGCCTCCGCTTCAGGCTCTGACCAAGTGACCAACTATGTGGTGCATATCCTCATACTGCCATCAAGCTATCAGGACCTTGCTGCAAACATGCCGAAAGGAAAGTTTCCGTTCAAGCCTGGCATGTCTTCATCAGTAGAGATACAAACCAACCGGCAGGATAACATACTTTCAGTGCCGGTAAATGCAGTCACTACCCGCGACTGGCCTGATAGTCTTAAAAAGAAAACCAACGATCTTAAGTCCGCCGAAGGCATAAGGCAAGTAGTATTTGTTTATAACAAAGCAACACAGGATGTGAAGATCCGCGATGTGAAAACCGGCCTTCAGGATAATACATATTTGCAGATAACTGAAGGTATTGCTGAAAATGAAGAAGTAGTCATAGCTCCGTATGGCGCTATCGCCCGCACTCTTGCAGATAAGACTAAAGTAAAGCCAGTGGCTAAAGACCAGTTATTTGAAGAGAAGAGTGGTGAAAAGTAATATAAATATTGCTGATAGAAAAGTATAAACATTTAAAGTCTACAGCAAACTTCCCGGATAAGAACATACTTCTAAAGTAAAGTGCTGCCTTAAATTGGCGCATTTGCGCTATGCCAATGCAATGGCTAACCAAGGTACTACACAATTGTCTACCTTATAAGCGTTATATCCCCTTTATGAAACTCTTTAGGACCCGTAAGACACTGCGCATCAAGGAAATAATAATATGCGCCTAACTCGCAAGGCTGCCCGGCAAAGTTACCATCCCATGCTTTATGTGGGTCCGCAGTATAAAAGACTTTCTGGCCCCACCTGTTAAAAATGGTGAGGCTGTAGTGCAGCATATTACCATAGGTCACTATTCTGAATCCGTCATTACTGCCATCATTGTTGGGAGTAAAAGCATTTGGGTAAGAGAAATTACAACATTGCTGTATGTCAGAATAAGTTACGCTGGCTGTGTCTGCACACCCGTATTCATCGGTCACCTTCACATAATAAGTGGAGGGCAGCAATACAACCGCGAAAAAGCCGCCGGTGTCACGCTTTATCAGGTCTTCAGGCAACCAGGTATAAGCGGTGCCGCCGGTGGCTTCAAGATATATTTTGTCGCCGTAGCAAATGGCTGTAGACTTATTTATTACCTCACCCTCAGGCAGGTTGTGCACTGTAGCATTCACGCTTACTTTCCCTGAGTTGCATGAATTGTAATATTCTATAAAATACCATGCATAGTCGCCGGTTGACGAAGTGTTAATAGTAGGAGGACCGGCGAGCGGAGTACCATTGGTTTCAAACCATTTTATTACCGCCCCCGGCTTCACTGGTAATACTGCTATGAGTTTCTCAGCATCGCCAAGGCATAGAGATTCTGATATATTAGGTAGCGAAAAACTGCCACTGTCTTTAATTACAAATGATACTGACCCAGTACATATTGCGTCGCAACTTACAATGGCTGTATAGTTACCCGCCGGAAGGCTGTCAAAAATAGTTCCTGCCAGGTCACTGCCAGTTGAATCAATTAAGGTTTTGACGGTTACGCCACCCTGTTGCACCTGAACAGTGCGAGGTAAAAAACCATATGCCAGATCAAACCTTACCGCAGCCGGGTGTATGCATTCGGTTAATGTAAGTGGCGTAACTGTAATAGTGGGGTAGTCCACAACCCTTATGGTATAGGCAACTGTTTGCGTGTTATATAGAGGGCAGTGGTTATTTTTCAGCGTCATATAAAATGAATAATTACCCACTGCAAGGGTGTCAGTATGCCATGAAAAATGCGCTACCGGTGAAGGAGTGTTATTATTATCAATATTGAATATCGAATTTCCGGGTAAAGCACTCGTGGTGATAAGGGTAGAATCACCATCAGGGTTCTCTATATTTACATCAAAGGTCACCATCGGTTCGCCCTTGCATATATTTATAATATTACTGCCGGTTAAAGTAGCGCCGGTAAGGGCATTTATTTTTGGTGTAGGTGGTATACCATCACAATTGTCCCTCACAATAAACGTCATTTCCCGCTCGCTTGTCCCTACCAGATTTCCGCCCTTGTATTCTGAAACCCTGTTTACCACCAACGCATGTTGTAACACATTAGGTGTAAATGTCATTTGTCCGTTTACAGCGCTGAATGAAAAACCGGTAGCGGAAGTAGCTAAAGGGGAGGTAGGCGTAAATGGCGGATAGTAATTGAGTGCCCCTCCCGCTGAGTTGGCGTCAACACCGGCAACGAGGCTGAAAACCAATGAGTCGCCATTGGGGTCTATTGCTCCCTGATTATATTGCTGTAGTATATTGACGCAAAAAAAGGGAGTGGGTATGGTGGAAAAAAAAGGTGAAGAATTTGAAGACTCTGTATTGTCGAGTGTTGCTTCAAGCTGCATCACAGTGCCGCCCGTTACATTGGTCATGCTCAGGCTCCTGCCTGCCTGGAAGCCGCCTGCCAGCTCCCCGTTGAATACGAATCTCCATTTATGTGAAGTACCTGAAAGTGTGACGGTATCAGCGTATACAAACTGCTTTATCCCCGGCAGTGTTCCGCCGTTGCAAAGCGTATTCAATATTTCTTTAGGGCAAACCGGAGACACTTCAATGCCGGTTCCTGGAAGCGGGCTAAGGTAATTGCGGTTGACAAGAGTATTGTTATTATACAAAATTACCTGTGGCTGCGCCGAATAAAGCTGGGCAAATACATCGGGATCTGCTGCACCGCAATCGCCATAAAGTGTCAATACCACCCTGTATCTATCACCGCCTATATAGCTGTAATATAGATCTGCACCGAACAAATGCGTGGCAAAAACCTGATTGCGGACCCCGGCTGTCAGCAACAGAAACAATATAAAATATGATGCTTTCTTCATACTCATCCGGGAGGTGCCTGAAAAACAAAGTTCACGTAAACTTATGATATAACAACGACATTTTATGCCTGTTTTCCTGTTTTCTATAATATTAACTTCTCATTCAAAAGTGCGTCTCGCGCCGCGGCACGTGTTTTTTATAATTTTTTAAAAGCTCAGTTATGCCAGAACAGAACACTAAAAACCAGTTTCCAGGTTACCCACACTATCCTGCAAATGAAGATATTACAAAGAGTTCAAATAATTCCGGCGTCGTAAGACCTGACGCCGCCGC
>JACMPD010000276.1 GCA_014377675.1 Taibaiella sp. | reverse complement strand
TTTAATTTAGATTATTTTACGAACAAGTGTGTTTTTGGGCGTAATATGGCATTTCCCTGAAATTTAATTTCAAACATTTGGCCTCCACCATGTAACAAATTTCCAATGAAGGTTGCTGGATTCCTAATATATTTTTGCTCAAAAGTATTATATTGTTCAAGGTTAGTATCGTGCTGTTCAAAGTTATATTGATCTTTATAAATCTCAGTACTTCCGTCGGGACGCTTTTTAAGCGTAATACTTCCATAAACAAGCCCCTGACTTATATTATTACCCATTATTTCCAAATTCACAACTTGTTGACCTTTTACGAAACCATCTTCACTGACACCCGATAAATCAATACTTGATGCATTTACAGTTAATGTTTGGCCATGACCTTTTCTGTACCAACTTCTCGCTTCCAAGAAAGTTAATTCCCCGTCTTCGTCAGGGCGGTCATCTGTACCTTTCAATAAATTATAGAGACGGTACAAAGGATTATCACCGAGTAAATTAAAATTACTCATGATTGATTGCCCTAGTTCGGACGCTCTACCATCTGGTTCCGATGCATTGCTGTTTTCTGTTTTTGTTTTATCTTCATCACTGGTAGCACCGCCACCAATATTGCCCCCGCTTCAAAAAACCCCTCATCGCTCTTTATTAGTTTTTCCACTACCTTTGCCACCTCATGAACCTGGAAGTACTACAGGGATTATATCAGAATGATATCCGCATTAAACAAATTGCGGCAGGTATTACTTTGCCTGGCCATAAATTAAGAATTTACCTTGATAATCTCCGGGGCTCATCGCTCAACTTTGTAGCTACGGCAGTTTGGCAGCTCTGCGAGGCCAACCACGTTTTTATTCTTAATGACAAGGAAGAGGCAGCCTACTTTCATAACGATATTGAGCACCTCACCAAGGCATTAGATGTATTTTTCTTTCCTGATTCTTTTAGAAGAACAGGTGCCTTCAACGAGCTGAACAGCAGCCACGTAATGTTGCGCACTGAGGCGCTCACCAAGTTTGCAGGAGACAGGGCGAAAAAGAAAATATTAATCACCTATCCTGAAGCACTGTTTGAGCGCGTGGTTAACCCTGCTTCGCTCTCCCGCAACATGATACATATAAAGGTGGGCGAACGGCTTAACCTGGATCAAATGCTGGAGCAGTTTGTCTCTCTTGGCTTTACACGTGAAGATTTCGTATACGAACCGGGGCAATTCGCTATGCGCGGAGGAATATTAGATATTTATTCATTCGGCAATGAACATCCCTATCGTATAGAACTATTCGATACCGATGTTGAAAGTATCCGCATCTTCAACCCTGAAACCCAATTATCAGAAAGGAAGCTTTTACAAATATCTATCTTACCCAATATTGAAACCAGGTTTGAGACGCAGGATAAAATTTCATTACTTGACTTCCTCCCTGCCAATACCGTATTTTGGGCGAAAGACCTGCAGTTCACCATTGGCAGGATAAACAAACTGGCCGCCGACCTCCCCGAAAAAATGACCATTGGCCAGGTAGCCATTGACCATGAGGAAGAAATGCTGAAGGAGATTTCACGAAATGACTTTGAAGAGCCGGCTGACTGGGAACAAAAGATAAAAAACCGCCACCTGATAGAATGGTACAATCATTCGCTGGAAAAAATAACAGGTGACCCAATAGACACTACCATACAATTTGCGACTGATGAGCAACCTGTGTTTAACAGGCAGTTCAATATGCTGATCAGCGATCTGCAAAAACGCATAGCGAATAAATATTCGGTGTACATGTTTGCCGAAAATGCCAAGCAACTGGAGCGGCTCAAAAGCATTTTTGACGATCTTAATGCTGGCATACAATTCGTGGCGGTAAACACGGCTATAAGCAAGGGGTTCATAGACCACGACAAAAAAGCGGTATGCTATACCGATCACCAGATTTTCCAACGCTACCATAAGTATAGTGTAAAGCAGGCCTACTCTAAGGGAAAAGCACTCACCTTCAGGGCACTGCGGGAGCTGCAACCCGGCGACTTTGTAACGCATATTGACCATGGCGTGGGGCGCTACAGCGGCCTGCAAAAAATAGAAGTAAATGGCAATATGCAGGAAGCTATCCGCATATTGTATAAAGATAATGATGTATTGTATGTGAATATCAATTCACTGCACAAAATAACCAAATTTACCGGCAAAGAAGGCAGCGTACCCAGAGTGAATAAGCTGGGCAGCGATGCCTGGCAGAAGCTGAAGAACAAAACAAAGAAGCAGGTAAAAGATATTGCAGCAGATCTTATAAAGCTGTACGCCACCCGGAAAGCGTCGCAGGGTTTCGCTTTTTCGCCTGACAGCTATATGCAGACCGAGCTGGAAGCGTCTTTCTTTTATGAAGACACCCCGGACCAGGGAAAAGCTACTGCTGATGTAAAGCGGGATATGGAATCACCCTCCCCCATGGATCGCCTGGTGTGCGGTGACGTGGGTTTTGGTAAAACAGAAATTGCAGTAAGAGCTGCATTTAAAGCGGTCGCGGACAGCAAGCAGGCGGCCATATTAGTACCCACTACCATACTGGCCTTCCAACACTACAACACATTTAAAGAAAGGCTAAAGGATTTCCCCTGTAATGTGGACTATGTGAACAGGTTTAAGACTGCAAAAGAAAAGAAAGAAACTTTTCAAAAATTAGCTGAAGGGAAAATAGATATAATAATAGGTACACATGCCATATTGGGCAAAGACGCCAAGTTTAAAGACCTTGGTGTGCTTATTATTGATGAAGAGCAGAAATTTGGCGTAGGCGCAAAAGAAAAATTAAGGGAGCTAAGAGCGAACGTGGATACACTCACGCTTACGGCAACTCCAATACCACGAACATTGCAGTTTTCGCTGATGAATGCACGTGACCTCAGCATTATTAATACCCCGCCACCCAACCGGCAACCGGTGCACACTGAGGTGACCGTATTTAATGAATACGCTATAAGAGATGCGCTATACTATGAAACCGAGCGGGGCGGACAGGTATTTTTTGTGCACAACAGGGTGCAGAGCCTCCCTGATATGGTTGCACTGCTCCGCAACCTTTGCCCTGACCTTAGTATAGGTATGGCGCACGGGCAAATGGAAGGCAATCAGCTGGAAGACGCACTAATGAAATTCATAGAGCAAAAATATGATGTGTTGTGCTGTACTAACATTGTAGAAAGCGGCGTGGATATACCAAATGCCAACACTATGATAGTGAACAACGCCCACCAGTTCGGCCTCAGCGACCTGCACCAGCTGAGGGGGCGTGTAGGGCGAAGTAACAAGAAAGCTTTCTGCTATCTACTGGCGCCGCCTATGAGCCTGCTTCCGGGCGACAGCCGCAAGCGACTGCAAACCCTGGAGCAGTTCAGCGACCTGGGCAGTGGTTTCCAGATAGCGATGCGCGACCTGGATATACGGGGCGCGGGTAACCTGCTTGGGGGCGAGCAAAGCGGTTTTATTACCGATATCGGCTTCGAAATGTATCAGAAGATACTGGCAGAGGCGATGAGGGAACTGAAAACAAGTGATTTCAAAGATGTATTTAAAGATGAGCTGGAGCGCAAGAAAGAATATGTACATGACTGCACCATTGACACTGACCTTGAAATACTGATACCGGATACCTACATAGAAAATATAACGGAAAGGCTTTCTATATATACCCAGCTTGACGATATAGAAAATGAAGAAGAACTACAAAAATTCGGAACTGATCTGCGGGATCGTTTCGGACCGATACCTGCGCAGGTGAATGAACTTTTTGTAACTATCCGCTGCCGCAAAGTTGCCTGCGAGCTTGGGTTCGAGAAGCTTATTCTGAAAAATGACCAGATGCGCCTTTACTTTGTAAGCAACCCTGAGTCTCCTTACTTCGAATCAGCCACTTTTAACCACATACTCAGCTACATACAAACCCAGACCCGCAATGCCCGTTTGAAACAGGTAGGCAAAAACTTCATGCTTGTGGTAGATAAAATTAAGAAAATGGGCGATGTGTTATGGTTCCTTGAAGGCATGCGGCCGAAGGAGGAAAAATAGTAAGTTACTACTTTATTTTAATTAGAAAATTATTGGTAAAGTCAACAGTGTGGCCGCCTTTCCACTTAATGTGCTGCCATTCACTGGTGGGCGATATGGAGGCTGTTACCTTTTCAGAGCGTATATTCAGCGGTAATGTAAATGGCCTATTAGTGCTGGCATCACTAAAAACATTGTTAAATTTATAATACAACTCAGCATCTTTCACATAGTATTCAACCTCAGGTATCATGTCAGTACGGAGGTACTGTTGAAAAAATGCGGTAAGCTGCAGCCCCGTATGGTCCGCAATGTATTTTTCGGCCTCAGCTGTGGTTATGGTTTTATGATAAAACGCTGAGCTCAGCCCACGGAGCATTTGCCTGAATTTTTCATCATCATT
>JACMPD010000275.1 GCA_014377675.1 Taibaiella sp. | reverse complement strand
TGCATAGTATATGGGCAAGCCTTGAAGTGTTTAACCTGCTGAGCATACAGAACACGTTGTCTTACACCTGGATTCAGGATAACAGTACTAACAAGCGGTATGCAGTTCCAAACCGGCTCACATCACGTTTACTTAACGTAAAAGTGATTGTAAATTTTTAGCGAAAAATTATTCTTTTCGCTGAAACCGTTGCCAGTAAAAGGTTTCAAAAAATAAAAACATTTTTTTACCGAAAGAGTTTTGTTTTTAAGATAATCTACTTATCTTTGCACTCCTTTACAGAGAGGGGATAAGTAAAAAGTTCTTAATTTTTGATTTCGTAGCTCAGTTGGTAGAGCAATACACTTTTAATGTATGGGTCTTGGGTTCGAGTCCCAACGGAATCACAAAGCCCCGCAAATGCGGGGCTTTTTTATTTTATAACATTTGTTTATATTTTGTATTCACCAAAGTTGAATAAATATTATGTAGGGGAATGTTCTAATCTTGAGCGTAGAATATACGAACATACTATTGGCCATTCAGCTTTTAGGTCAACTGGTGTTCCTTGGGAACTTAAATATGCAGAGCAGTTGTTTCTTTAAATTCGACTACTCAGATGTATTGGCGTATTATACCTGAAAAGAAAATAACATTAGTTTATCGGGATTTTTTTGTCACTATTGCTTTTTTGGCGTCCGCTTTTGTACTTTTATCCTTCTTATCAAAATACAAGTAAAAAATTATATGAAATATAAATTACTTCCACTTGCGTTGTTGCTCTCAGCTTCGTTGATGGCGCAGGAACGCCTGACACCGGAAATGTTGTGGAGTCTTAAAAGGGTTTCGGCTGATGGGATGAGCAGGGATGGGAAATTCCTTTTTTACTCCTCAAAGACAATTGATTGGAAAACCGAAAAAAGCACGACCCAGCATTACCGGATAAGCGTAGAAGACGGGAGCAAGAAAGAATGGACGACGGAGGCGGGTAAAACAGTTATCCACCGTTACGCAAAAACATGGTACGCCTACTATGATAACTTCTTGTATGAAAGTACAAACGAAGGCAACTCCTGGACAGAGATTTTCAACGGCTTGCAGAATGCTGATAACGTCTGGGTTTCGCCTGATGGAAAATATGTCGCCTATTCGAAAGAAGTAATGGTGAAGCCTATGAACGGAAGTGACCTATATTCTGATTTACCTAATACAACTGCAAAGGTATACACCGACCTAAACAACAGGCACTGGGATACATGGGAAGATGGCAAGTTTTCACACATATTTGTAGCGGCCATTGCTGATGGTAAGGCTAAAGACATAATGGAAGATGAAGCCTATGACGCACCTCAGAAACCATTTGGCGGTTCTGAAGACCTTGTTTGGTCGCCCGACAACAGAGGTTTTGTATATGTGTGTAAGAAAAAGTTTGGAAAGGAATATGCGACCAGCACCAACACGGATATATACTACTATGATGTAACTACCGGCAAAACAGACAACTGGAGCCAGGGTATGATGGGTTATGATATGGCTCCGGCATTCAGCAGAGATGGCAGAAGAATTGCCTGGCTGAGTATGGCTCATGATGGCTACGAAGCTGATAAGAACGATATTATAGTAATGGACATTGCTAAAAAAACAAAAATTAACGAAACTGCAGGCTGGAATGGCACTGTAAGCAGTTTTATATGGAGCAACACCGAGGCGAAGATTTATTTCAACGCTGCTACTGAAGGCACTGAACAACTGTTTGAATTGAACGCGCCGGAGCGGGAGACAGTTAAGGGTAACGTAAACCAGCTGACTAAGGGCAAGTATGATATTAATGGAATAGTAGGACAGAGCGGAGACCAGATTGTGGTTACCCGTTGTGATATGAACCGCGCGACAGAGATATTTGCTGTAAAACCTAAGTATGGCGATATGGACCAGCTAACCCATGAGAACGATAGGTTATACCAAAATATACTTCAGAGTAAGACTGAACTGCGCCGAGTAACCACGGTTGATAATGCGTCTATGGGAGTTTGGGTTATTTACCCGCCTGATTTTGACCCTTCAAAAAAATATCCTACTCTATTATATTGCCAGGGCGGGCCTCAATCAGCCTTGTCACAATTTTACAGCTTCCGTTGGAATTTTCAACTGATGGCCGCGCAGGGTTATATAGTCGTGGCGCCAAACCGCAGGGGAATGCCGGGCTGGGGCGTGAAATGGAACGAAGAAATTAGCAAAGACTGGGGTGGACTGCCAATGCAGGACTATCTTTCGGCAATCGACGATGTATCAAAAGAAAAATATGTTGATAAAGATAGGTTGGGTTGTGTAGGCGCAAGCTATGGCGGTTATAGTGTATTTATGTTGGCTGGTATGCATAACAAGCGCTTCAAAACGTTTATTGCGCATGATGGTTTATTTGACCTGAAAAGCTGGTACGGCACTACAGAAGAATTGTGGTTTGCCAACTGGGATATCGGTGGTCCGTACTGGAAGGACCCGGAACCTGCAAGTTACCAGAAGTTTAACCCAAGCAACTATGTAGATAAGTGGAACACTCCAATAATGATAGTTCAAGGCGGTACAGATTTCAGGGTACCAATAGAACAAGGACTTGAGGCTTTTCAGGCTGCAAGACTCCGTAACATTAAAGCGAAACTGTTATATCTCCCAAATGAAAATCACTGGGTAATACATCCTCAAAACGGGATAGCCTGGCAGAGAGAATTCTTCAAATGGCTTGATGAAACATTGAAATAACAGAATAATTTTCTAAAAGCCCAAAAGCTGTTTATTACATAACTAAAAAATTTATGTAATAAATAGCTTTTCTTATAAGTTTAAAGCTGTTTTACTGTTGTAAAATATTGATTATCATTATGCCAGTATTGTCTATTCAAAGTATTAGTAAAAGTTACGGCCGCGTTCAGGCATTGAAGAATGTAAATTTTGAAGTACCCGCGGGTTCGGTTTATGGTATACTTGGCCCTAATGGAAGCGGCAAAACCACATTACTTGCTACCGTGCTCAATGTATTACTGGCCGATAGTGGTAGTTATTCATGGTTTGGCGGCCTGCCACCAGCAGAAGCACGCCGCCGCATAGGTTCACTGTTAGAAACTCCAAATTTTTATCATTATATGTCGGCTTATGACAACTTGGGTATCACAGCCGCTATAAGGCAACGCGGTGAAGGTGACCGGTTGCGTGTTTTAGAGCAGGTAGGCCTGCTGCAAAGAAAGGACAGCAAATTTCAAACGTTTTCACTAGGAATGAAACAAAGATTGGCTATTGGTGCTGCATTGCTGGGCCGCCCCGATGTTCTGGTATTAGACGAGCCAACCAACGGTCTCGATCCCGTTGGTATTGCCGAAATACGGGAATTAATAAAAGTCCTGAACAAGCAGGGCACAACCATTATTATTGCAAGTCACCAGCTTGATGAAATTGAAAAGGTATGCACTCATGTGGCCATATTGAAACACGGGACATTATTGCTTAACAGACCGGTAGACGAAGTAATGCGCAGCGAAGAACAGGTGGAAGTAATGGCAGCAGATATGGCTGAATTGAAAAAGGTGATCAGCGAGATGCCGGGCCTTACAACGATAAAAGCAAGTGAGGGCGTACTGCTGCTAACATGCGAACATGGCATAGGTGCTGCTGATATCAACGAATATTGCATTAAAAATGGTGTCGTTCTTTCCCAACTAATGTTGCGGAAACGCAGCCTAGAATCAAAGTTTATGGAGCTGACGAATGCTCAATAGCATTTTGTGACCTGCATCACTTTTATGGAAATATCAGTCAGCAAAATTGATCGGCCTATCAATTACCCCTATTTTACATGAGAAAACTTCGTTAGTTGTGTAAAGGCGGCATCAGCTTCCTCCACCG
>JACMPD010000274.1 GCA_014377675.1 Taibaiella sp. | reverse complement strand
TTCAGATAGTTTGCTTCTTAATGGGTTCTGTTTCACTTGATCTCCTTTTGCCTCCTATCATTCCTTTTTACCAGCGAATTTTGGCTTTATTACCTGTAAACATCACCTGTGTGGTAGTTTTCCGGGGTATTGCATCATGCTAAATTGGTAATACTTTTGTTGGACCATCATTTAGTTACGCCGGGATGTTCACTATTTATACGGTCTATTTTTTCCTTATCATCCTTGTGGCCGTGTTTTTCGGCATTGCCTTATTAATGGGGAACCGGTTCAGGTTTATGCGCAATATGTTGTTGATTACAGGTGCCATACACGTATTGTTGATGGTATTTAATGAAAATACAAAAAATGGCAACGAAAAAGAAATGGAGCAGCTGATTGCCGGCCGCTACTTGCTTGATTTAGATACTTCGCTCTATCTGGGATCCGATCTAAAGGCATTTGCCGGTACTATGTTAATTGTTAACACAGATAATACTTTTCGTACTACAAAAAAATATAAGCTGTATGCAGTAGCAGAAAGGGAAGTAGCGCTACCTGGACCGTGCGGACTTTGCATACCTTGAATTCTTCTTTGATGAGAACGGAGCAGCTATGCAGCCTGATGATGACGTTTGGGCGTTTACTGCATTTTACCTTGTGAATGGAAACAACAACGATAGGGTTGTCTTTCGGAAAATTAAGTGATGCTCCCAAAATGTAAAATACCTGTGCAGCTGCACAGGTATTTTACATTTTATATATTTTTACTATATTTATAGCGTTAGTCCAAATTCGTCTGATGTTTTTTGGGCTATTTCGTATCCTGCATCAGCATGGCGGATTACCCCCATCGCAGGGTCGTTATGCAGCACGCGGCGGAGCCGTTCATCAGCATCAGTCGTGCCGTCGGCAACAATCACCATACCGGCGTGCAAGCTGTAACCCATGCCTACGCCGCCTCCGTGGTGGAATGATACCCAGCTGGCTCCCCCGGCAGTATTGATCAATGCGTTGAGTATTGGCCAGTCAGCAACGGCATCACTGCCGTCCTTCATGGCTTCCGTTTCTCGGTTGGGGCTGGCTACCGAGCCGGTGTCCAGGTGGTCACGGCCTATTACTATGGGTGCTTTTACTTTGCCTGTGCGTACCAGTTCATTGAACATCAGTCCGGCTTTTTCCCGCTCACCCATGCCAAGCCAGCAAATGCGGGCTGGCAAGCCCTGGAATGCAATGCGTTCGCGGGCCATTTTCAACCAGCGGTGCAGCCCTACATTATCAGGAAAAAGTTCCATCAGTGCCTTATCGGTAGTATATATATCCTCGGGGTCTCCGCTCAGTGCCACCCAGCGGAACGGCCCCTTGCCTTCGCAAAAAAGTGGCCTGATATAAGCCGGCACAAAGCCCGGGAAATCAAACGCCCGGGTTACATTCCGTTTGTCATGCGCCTGCCCCCGCAGGTTATTGCCATAGTCAAAGGTGATGGCTCCACGTTTTTGCAGCTCGAGCATCTCGTTTACGTGGCGGGCCATGGTGTCAAGGCTTTCTTTTATATATTCATCAGGGTTGTTGTCGCGCAGGGTGTTGGCATCCGCTACTGTCAGGTTTTGCGGAAAGTAACCAATCAGCTCGTCGTGGGCTGATGTCTGGTCAGTGAGTGTATCAGGGGTTATGTTGCGGTCTATCAGTCGTTGCAGCAGATCAACCACATTGCAGCAAACGCCTATTGATATGGCTTCACCATTTGCTTTGGCTTCCAGCGACCAGTCAATGGCCTCATCAATATTGTTGCTCCATTTGTCAAGGTAGCGGGTTTCTATGCGTTTCAATATGCGCCATTCTTCCATTTCTGCTGCAAGGCATACACCTTCGTTCATGGTAATGGCCAGTGGCTGTGCGCCGCCCATACCGCCGAGCCCGGCCGTCACGTTCAGTGTACCCTTCAGTGAACCATTGAAGTGGATATTAGCGAGTGATAAATAAGTTTCATACGTGCCTTGTACTATACCTTGTGAGCCAATATATATCCAGCTGCCGGCAGTCATTTGGCCGTACATCATAAGCCCCTTGGCTTCCAGCTCCCGGAAATGCTCCCATGTAGCCCACCGGCCGACCAGGTTGCTGTTGGCAATAAGTACTCTTGGCGCATTCTTATGGCTGCGCAGCACACCTACCGGTTTGCCGCTTTGCACCATAAGTGTTTCGTCTTCTTCCAGGTTGCGCAGGCAATCCAGTATTTTGTCAAAGCTCTCCCAGTTACGTGCCGCCTTACCAATGCCGCCATACACCACTAGGTCTTCAGGCCGCTCAGCTACTTCAGGGTCAAGGTTGTTTTGTATCATCCGGTAGGCAGCTTCTGCCACCCAGTTTTTGCAGGTTAGGGTATTGCCTCTGGGTGATCTGATGACACGGCGGCCTGTTTCTATAGAAGACATAGTAGTAAGATGAGTTGATTATAAACTGCAAAAGTAGTAATTCCCCGCCTGTGGTGCGCATGATTTTCGCTATCTCCCGGTTTTCATTTTTGGAGGTTAAAACTGAGTTTGCAGCCATTAATATTGTATTTTCGCATGTAAAAACTCATTTTCACACTATCTCCGTCAATTTATCCGTTTCATGCCCGGCTACAAGCTCATTAGCTCCCCGCACTGTTTTTTTGCTTCTGTTACTTTTGTTAAATATATTTTTTTGCATCTCTTTTAACAGCATAAAATGCACTACCTATATTGATGTACATTACCTTGTTCTCAGTTTATACAATATGCCTATATGATGTATTTTATTGTTTTAATTTTACTGGTTGCTGTTATCATACTTATAGCGCGTGGCTCCGGTAAAGGAGACAACATGAATATGATGGTATCCATTCTTCATGAAATGAAGCGGGACATTACGGAACTGAAAACGGAGATAAGAACCCTTAAGGTTCAATCAGGGGAAAACGCGGCGGAGATTAAAGCCAAAATGGAGCATATGGCGTTCCGGCAGGGAGACACCGAAGCGGGTGAGCCTTATACAAACCGTGAAAAACCTACACCGGCAATTTCGGCAATAATAATGCTGTTGCCTGTGCCGCAGGAGCCACTGGCGCCTGTTTTTATGCCGCCAGCTGCTATTATTGAAGAAGCAGAACCAGTGCAACCTGTAGCCGACCTGCCAGGCACCGTAACTTCTGAAGAAGTATCAACTGAGGCGCCGGAGTATTTAAGCGAACTTAACACTGCTGCATATAGCTCGCCGCCAAGGCAGGAGGCACCATTGCCATACCAGCAACAGGAAAGTTGGTTTGATAAATGGCTGAGCAATAACACCGACCTTGAAAAGTTCATTGGTGAAAACCTGATTAATAAGATAGGTATAGCGATACTGGTGCTTGGAATAGCATTTTTTGTAAAGTACGCCATTGATAAAGAATGGATCAATGAAATTGGCAGGGTAGGGATAGGCATGGGGTGCGGCGCTATACTTATAGGGCTGGCGCACTTTCTCCGCAACAGTTACCGCTCTTTCAGTTCTGTGCTGGCCGGTGGCGCTATTTCTGTATTTTATTTCACCATAGCTTTTGCTTTTCACCAATACCACCTGCTGCCTCAGGCGGCAGCTTTTGTGGTTATGGTGGTCATTACGGCATTCGCTATTGCGCTGTCAGTGTTGTATGACAAACTGGAACTGGCTGTAATAGCGGTGCTCGGGGGCTTTATTACGCCATTTTTGGTGAGCACCGGCGATGGCAACTATATCGTTTTATTCACTTATCTTATTGTCCTTAATATAGGGATGTTGGCGCTGGCCTATTTCAAACGCTGGCCTGTCATCAATATTATTTCGCTTTTCTTTACTGAAATAATATATGGCGGCTGGCTCAGCACAGTTATTGGTAACCCTACCAAACATTTTTCTTATCCGCTGGCGTTGCTTTTCGCCACGGCGTTCTACTTCATATTCCTAGGTATGAATATGCTTAACCAGTTGAAAAATAAAGAGTATTTTAAAGTATTCGATTTTTTTATACTGCTGTTCATAAGTTCTACTTATTATGGGGCAGGTATGTTACTGTTGCACAATTACCATGCGGGCACTTACACCGGCATATTTACGCTGGGTATGGCAATGGTGAACCTTGCGCTGGCTTACATTGTCTATAAAAATGGGAAAGCCGACCGCAACCTGCTCTTCCTGCTTATAGGTATCACCCTCACATTCATTACACTTACTATACCGGTGCAGCTACACGGCCATGCCATCACGTTGTTCTGGAGCGCGGAGTTTGTTTTGCTCTACTGGCTGGCGGGTTATTCCGGCATCAGGTTGTTTAGACAATCCTCCGGCATTGTGTGCCTGCTCTCCGTTGTCAGCCTGTTTATAGACTGGCAAAAAGCGGCTGACGCTTCCACCGGTCATTTATTCGTTATCTATAATAATCTGCAGGGTATAGTTACCAACGTCGTCTCCATTGCCGCTTTCACGGCTTATTATTTCCTTATCAGGAGGGATGCCCCTGAAGAAGTAGGTGGTGTTTCTAACGAGGCAGCGCGAAGAGTAGCTTTAGCAATGGCGATAGGTTTGTTCTTCCTCACCTGTATTTGCGGGGTCAATCTCTATTACAACCAGCTATCCAGTTATATGTTGCCGAATGTCTTCCACCAGTTAATAACCGCATTATTTGCCCTGGTGTTCATATACATAGCTGGTCGGGACAGAGAGAAATTCAACCCGTGGACACAGATTGCTGCCTTCGCTATTGTATTTATCTTCTTTTTGGGCAGCAGCGTAGTTGTTGCTAATCTTCGTTATTCAGTTTTGAATTTCAGCCAGCCATGGTCACTTTTTATTTTCCATTGGTTGAACGATGCACTTTTTATTGCACTTGTGTTGATGGTTATCAACACTATAAGAAAGAATACTGATTTCTTTTCTGATTCGGTTAAGGCAATGACTGTGATAATGACGGCAGTCATCTTAATTTTTCTGAGTGTTGAGTTTCAACATATTTACATTATTGCTGCATACCATAAAGACAATTCGGAAGCGCTGACGTTACAGTATAGTAAAGCCGGCCTCACCGTGATCTGGGCGCTCAGTTCATTCGCCATGATGTGGCTGGGTATGAAGCACAGGCAAAAGATATTGCGCATTATATCCCTGGTGTTGTTTTCAATAGTATTACTGAAGTTGTTTATTTTTGATATATCCGGTATTTCTGAAGGTGGCAAGATATTAGCATTTATATTATTAGGTGTGCTGTTACTTACTGTTTCCTTTATGTATCAGAAACTGAAAAAGATAATTATTGATGACAAAAATGAATAGGGTAGTGCGGTGTTTTCTGTTGTGTTGCGCTCTTATGGCAGGTATGGAAGGGGCAGTGGCACAGGGGGCGTATATGGCAAGGGCTGCAATAGAACCGGTAAATGCGACCGGCTTTTATATGCTTCAGGTGACACCTGAGCTTTCAGCGTGGATAAAGGCTGACCTTTCTGATATAAGAATAGCGGATAGTAATAAGGCTTTTGTCCCCTATTTTACAAGGAACTGGGGGGCATATGCCGGAGCGACCGAGGCAGTAATACCCGCCGGCATTATCAGCAACACCACAGAAAGAAACTTCTCGAGTATAATCATTGAGCGGGGCGGCGGACAACCCACAGGCATGGTTTCCGGCATTTCCTTTGTTTTACAGAATGCGGCCGTGGAGCGCTATGCAGCATTAAGCGGTAGCAATGACAATGTACGGTGGTTCATTATTGATGACCATGTACTCCTGCAACGGTCGTTTGAGGAGAAGAAGTGGAACTATACACAGTTTGTAAACATCCCACCGAATAAATATGCGTTTTACAAATTGAAGATAAACAATAACCATACCGACCCGCTCAACATAACTGAGGCATGGCTGATTGCGGAGAATGCGAAGCCAGTAGCCCGCCGTGAAATGATACCCAACCCGGCACCGGCAATAAAGCAAAAGGACAGTGTCAACCATTTCACATATGTAACGGTCGAAAATAGGGCACCCTACCTGGTCAATGAGATAGCGGTAACTGCCGGGGGCGCAAGGTTCTTTGAAAGGGAATTTGCTGTTTTTATAATGGCATCAGCGAGTGACAGTGAGCAGTTGAATTACCCGGTAGGTAATTTTTTATTATCATCATCAAAGCCATGTATTATTTCCATACCTGCTCAGAAGGCCGGAACGATTTTGCTTGTCATTGACAACAAAGACAGCCCCCCGTTGCATGTTACATCTGTAAGCACAAGGCAGCAGAGACAATACCTTATTACCTGGCTGCAGGCCGGTAAAAAATATGATATACTGGCAGGTAATGAGCAGGCTGCCGCCCCGCAGTACGACCTCGGGCACTTCACCGATAGCGTACCTTACCAGTTACCGGAGTTATCATTTTCTGCGTTCGCACCTATCAACCATGTTGCTGCCAGCACCTTGAAGCCAGTGGCTAACTACTGGATATGGATCATCATTATTATGTCTATTCTCGTGCTTAGCCTGTTCACTTTCAGGTTAATAAAAGATGTACAGCGGCAGGGTGTGTAATCTGAAATTTACGGTGTTACTCCCGCATTTTTCTTCAACTGTATTACTTGTTGCAGCAGGCCAGGCGCAAACGGATTTTCACGCACTAATGCAGCCGCTTCCTGCAATTTGCTTATTGCAGCGTCATACTCTTTCTTATTTGCAAAGGCTATACCCATACCACACAGCGCATTTAGGTTAGAAAAGTCAGATATATTATACTGCATGGCCAAATTTCCTATCCTGAGGGCTTCATCATTCTGGAGGGTATATGCTTTCACCAGTGCCCAAACACCATAAAGCCCAACATTAGTAGGGGCGTCACGTTTCAGGTACGTTGTAAGAATAGAGTCCGCTTTTGCATATTCTTTATTTGCGAATGCGTTTCTTGCCTGCAAATCAAGACGGATCACATCTTTCAGTACAACAACTTCCGGCATATTGTCTATTTTTTCCGCATGTATGGTCTGCGTTGGTGGGAAAAACTGCTCCAGGTAATCAGGCGCAAGAAATTCTTTACTGAATATAGCATAGGTCCATTCCTGCCCATACATTGTGGGGAGGTCGCTGAGCACTACCTTTACTTTTGCGGTAGGGTAGTGCCGCTTCAAATAATACTTTATAAACATGGGCATGTCTGAGGCTACGGTCACGCTGTCACTTCCGGCTCCGGCGTGTTCATGCTCCATGAGCCATTCCAGGCTGCCCTTTGTGCCTATTTTCCAGTAATCGGTTTCGTAGTTGTAATATCCTTTTTTATAGCCGCCCGCTAACTCATTGAAATAGCTGTATTCGTAGGGATGGTTTTTGATCATCCACATTACAGGGCTTACCAGCCCAAGCCCGCATACACTCCATATGGCATACTTTACCGCGGGTTTGGGTATTTCTGTTATTATATCAATTAGGGCTACGGCACCCAGCACGCACAAGCCGGGATAGATGAATAATACATGCCGCCAGTGGGTATATATAGCAACATTAGATCCTATGGCATACAGCACCGGAAATATACTTGTGAAAAGAAGTATGGCGGCCAGCTTCCCGTTGTGTTTTTTTAGCTTGTATATTGCCAACGCTATTCCAATAACTATGATCAGTAATATAATTACAGGTATAGTTACACTCATGTATTTAGGGATGTAGTGTGGCGGCACATCGAGCGCTGTCATATGTATTCCCTCGAAATTGAGCGGAATCCGCATAGGGAATTTTTTCACCACACTCAGGGTTGATGACAGATTGCCCAAAGGGTCCATGAGCAGGTAAGGCCAGCTGACAACCACGAGCGCCATACCGCCGAGGACTACAGCGCCGGCACGTAATGAAAGGGCGGTGATATTTTTCAACATTGTATCACGCAGTTGCCTGTTAGTAACCATATATACTAATATAAACAGGAAAAGGCTGGCAACGAGCATAAGGCCCCCGATCCTGGTGCCGGTGGTGAAGGCGAAAACCAGCATCAGCAGTGCGGTGGTTTTCCAGCAGGGGGTGGGTAACTCTTCTAAAAATCTGATAATGAAGTAAACAGTAGCTACATAACCTGCGCAAAATGGGATGTCTTTAGAATTAAAAAGCCCGGCGCCGAGATATTCCGGTGTCAGGAAAATGAGCCAGGCGGAGGCAATGGCATATCGCCACCCCCCGAATTTGCGGGCTATGAGTCCGGCGAAGAGAATACCCAGTACCGCGAATAGCTGTATAAATATATGCCTTGAATTATACTCACCCGGTTGTTTATCAAGTCCTGTTACTTTATTGAAAATAACCGGAATATATTCAAACGCTGTGCCGTAGTACCGCATAATGGCTTCTGTCCTAGTGTCATCATTGGTGTTCACACCTAAAAAGCTGGTGTCTTTACCGCCACTCGTGTAGTATGCGCAGTTAGCTTTGCAATAGATATCCATATCCATCTCATCAGTATGGAAACCCACATTGTAGCCACTTATCATAATAATACCCAGCATCAGCACGAGCGATGCATAGAATATCTTCTTTAATAACGGGCCGTTTTCCGAGACTTTATGCACTGCAGCAGTAGCAGGAGGAGTAAAAGAGGAGGGCGGAGCACCGGCGCTATTTGCTGTTAATGCATCGTTGTTTTGGGGCTGCCTCTTTTTTTGTGACATAGTATTTCACGCTTAATTACAGGTATGATAAAAGGAAGGCAAAATATAAAAAAAGAGGGGATAATGGTAATGTGCAGGGCAATTTAATAAGTCGGTATTATGGAGAGTGCGATATAGAGTAATCAGATTTGTATAAGTGGAAGCTACTTTGGTAGATTTACAGCCTGACTTTAAACGCTGCATATAAAGTATACACAGCAACCATACAACAAACCATCAATACCCACAATAAAGATAGCCCCCGTGAAACCGGAGGCTAAACAATATAAATTATTTATGAACAGATTAGATTTTAAAGTGCGAGAACGCTTTGTTGGCTTCAGCCATACGATGCGTATCTTCTTTCTTTTTGAAAGCACCACCTTCACCCTTTGCCGCAGCAATTATTTCATTTGCGAGCTTGTCAGCGATGGTTTTGCCATTACGGTCACGCGAGTAGCGGATGAGCCACTTCATGCTTAAAGAAATTTTACGGTCAGGGCGTACTTCTGAAGGAATCTGGAATGTAGCACCACCAATACGGCGGCTACGAACTTCAACAGCAGGAGTTACATTAACCAGGGCACGTTTCCACACTTCATACCCTTCTTCGCTGGATATTTTGGTAACTTTATCAAGAGCATCATAAAATGCGCTTAGTACTACAGTTTTATTACCACCCCACATAAGGCAGTTTACAAAACGTGTAACTTGCTTATCGTTAAATTTCGGATCTGGTGCTAACGGAAATTTTTTGGCTTGTGCCTTTCTCATCGCCTCTTTACTTTATTATGAATGAATTAAGTTATATTTATTTTTTGCCTGCTGGCTTTGCGGCTGGTTTACCACCTTTTACCTTTTCTTTCTTAGTACCATATTTAGAACGGCTCTGCTTACGGTCTTTAACACCTGCAGTATCTAACGCTCCACGAACGATATGGTAACGAACACCCGGAAGATCTTTAACACGACCGCCACGTATAAGCACTATTGAGTGCTCCTGAAGGTTGTGGCCTTCACCTGGTATGTAGGCGATAACCTCAATTTTGTTGGTTAAGCGAACCTTAGCTACCTTACGGAGCGCTGAATTCGGTTTCTTAGGAGTGGTAGTATATACGCGGGTGCAAACACCACGGCGCTGAGGGCATGCGTCCAAAGCGCGGCTTTTAGATTTTGTCCGCATTATTTCGCGGCCCTTGCGTACTAGTTGCTGTATGGTAGGCATTGTTAGCTTTAAGTAAAAAATTAAACGGAGTGCAAAGGTAACGAAATATTTCTAAAAACAACAACAAAATGTAATTTTTTATTGCTGTAAGTACAAATATTTATTCCCCGGGCAGTTAAAATTATATCGGGCGGCAAAAATACAATATTTATCATTCACCAGGTATTATTTTCCCGGTAATTGAGTATATAAATTTTTATAACGGCTGTGTTTTGTAGTTGTACCTGATGCGTCTGTTATTTACTTCACCTCCCTTTGTAGTATTGTTGCTTTATTTATTACCTTAGCGCAAATTTTTTTACAGATGAACTTGCATGAATACCAGGCTAAAGAATTGCTCAAACGCTACAATGTGCCCACCCAAGAGGGTGTGGCTGTTTCAAGTGTTGAAGATGCTGTAAACGCATACACGAAAATGGCAGCTGCAACCGGCACTAAATTTGCCGTGATAAAAGCGCAGATACATGCCGGCGGCCGCGGAAAAGGCAGAATGATTGAAGTACCGGAGCAAAGTGGCGTTGCTGTTGTTAAGAGCGCTGAGTCTGTTGAAACGGTGGCTAAAAATATATTGGGGAATACCCTTGTTACTATCCAGACCGGCCCGGCCGGTAAAGTGGTGAGCAAAATACTTATTGCCCAGGATATGTATTATGATGGCCCAAGCGAGCGTAAAGAATTTTATCTTTCCGTGCTTTTAGATCGTGCTACAAAGCAAAACGTTGTAATGTACAGTACTGAAGGCGGCATGGATATTGAAGAAGTAGCCCACAATACCCCTGAAAAAATATTTAAAGAGTGGGTGCAGCCCGGCTTTCCGCTGCAGGCATTCCAGGCCCGTAAAATCGCTTTCAACTTCGGGCTGAGCGGTACGGCCTTTAAAAACATGGTAAAGTTTGTAACCAACCTTTATGATGCATATGTGGGCCTTGATTGTTCGATGCTTGAAATCAATCCTTTATTCAAATCAGCTGACGACAAGATACTGGCCGTAGACTGTAAAATGAATGTGGATGACAATGCGTTGATCCGCCATGCCGACCTTGTGGAAATGAGGGACAAAAGCGAAGAAGACGCTACAGAGGTAGAAGCAGGTGAGCATAGCCTTAACTATGTAAAGCTTGATGGTAATGTAGGCTGCATGGTAAACGGTGCCGGCCTTGCTATGGCAACCATGGATATGATAAAACTGGCGGGCGGTGAGCCGGCTAACTTCCTTGATGTAGGCGGTTCGGCTAATGCACAAACTGTAGAAGCTGGTTTTCGTATTATAATGAAGGACCCTAATGTAAAGGCTATCCTTGTTAATATATTCGGTGGTATCGTTCGTTGCGACCGTGTGGCGGCAGGTGTTATTGAAGCGTATAATAAAATGGGTAATATTAATATACCTATTATTGTTCGCCTACAGGGCACAAATGCTGAAGCAGCAAAAGAACTCATTGTTAACTCTGGTCTTAAAGTACAGTCTGCTATTCTATTAAGTGAGGCTGCACAGTTGGTGCAGGATGCCATTAATGCTAATTAGTATTATTTGAGATATTAATTGTTGAAATGCCGCCTTCCGGGCGGCATTTTTTATTAAATCTGGCACTATCATTGCTGTAGATTTGTTAAAATTGGGAAGGCATGAAAAAGTTACTTCCGCTGGTGTTGTCAGTAATGTTTAGTTCATGCGCCACACTTTTTAACGGTGACTTTGCCACAGTTAAACTACATGTTAAAAAGAACGTTGGTGTAGCATTTCATAGCCAAACGGTTCAGGCACAATACGCTGTTGAATCTGTGCCTGCAGCCGGTGGTGATTCGTTTTTGAATAACATGTGGAAGGAAGTTTATTTATTTGCGCCTAGAAGTAAAGATAAACTGCTTAAGGTGAGCCTCACAAGGAGCACTGATAAACGTGATGTATATATAAAACCAGTGCATTCGTGGCTCCACTACGCGAATGCATATCCGTTTTTCTGGCTTGGTTTTTTGGTTGACTATAATAACCTGAAACGGTTTTCTTATCCCAGTAATGTTTATATCGATTTTGATGATACCACCACCAAAGGTTATATCGCACACAAGCCTTTTTCTAATTATAAATGGGAGGCCGTTATTAACCCGCCGTTTTTAAATGTATACTTATTCAATTACAATTATGTCAATGTATCAGGAGGTCCGTTTGGCTATAGTTTAGGATTGAATTATCATTACAAAAAATAGTTATATTTCTGTGGAGGGTGGTATGGCTGTGGCCTCGCTCGCAGTAAGCAGAAAACCCTACCGCAATTCGCTTGTATATTACAATTCAGCACAACCGAGGGAACAGAAGTCAGCAACGTGGCTCTCAGTGGCCAATCACCATGTATTGGGGCGTTTTGATATGGGGTATGGCGTTTACGGCGGTACACACTTTG
>JACMPD010000273.1 GCA_014377675.1 Taibaiella sp. | reverse complement strand
GCGGCTGTTTTGGGTGTTTGGCAGGGTAAATGTAAGGGAAATGGCAAAACAATGTATACGGAAACTGTTGTTATTTACAATTTGTTATTACTGCAAAAGTAAGTATCAGAACTTAGTGACCCGTTGTGTGAGTGCGGCATATTAAGGGGTGGATTGCGTCACGGAATCGCCTTTTTGATTTTTTAGCAATAGCTTTTAAAGTGAAGTAGAGAAGATACAAACATATCGCGTTATTTTTTAGACCGTATTACCGGGTTAATGGGAAACTAAGGATTAGCGTATCTAAGTTGATTGGTTTGTAGCCTGGTAATTTAAACTGGAATCCTTTCGGTAACGAATTGTTAATGGAATGGTGATATAAGAGATATGGAATTGCGATGGAAAAATAACTTAGCTTTGCGCTGATCAAAACATACAATGGAAGAGCGTACAATAGAAGATCATATTATTGAAAAATTGAAAAGCGGAGTATCCTTTGGTCTGTTTGAAGACGGCCAGAAATGCTACTTCAGGGACGGTGAAAAATTCCGCTACACCGATCTATGGAAGGCAGTGCGGATCATGTTTGACCTGGGCGCAGGAGCGCATAACAAAACTTTATTCGGTTTGTTTCCCGATACTTTTGAGGGGGTTCATGACCATAGATATTCCCGCCATTCATGGAAGAGAAAGACCAGGCAGGTGAGTTAAAACAATAGTTATGGGTATCATTACAGGTTAAATTTCAGAAGAAACTTATACTAAAAAAATCCCGCGGTATACCGCAGGATTTTTTAGTATAAGACCGTAAACGGCTGCTATTCAATTTCTTCGTTAAATGAAATGCCATGGTGTGCCAGTTCCGTGAGTACCGGTTTGTACACAATTGCCATATTGGGTATGTGCACGCCTGTTGGCGGATTAATTTTTTTGTTTAAGACCATTCTGGCCAGTATGCCCATTGGCAGGCCCACAGTCTTTGCCATGGCGGAAAAGTCCCTGTTTTCGCCCTTTATTATCATAGTGCTGGTCAGCTTTGTTTTGCGCTCTTTATGGGTATATTCTACCTCGTGCTGCATCACCACCATGTCTTTTTCAGCCGATGCCATGGCCCACTTTTCGAGCAGCAACTCCAGCAATATGTCGCCTGATGATTGTGTACCTGGCTTCAGCGGCAGGTCATCAAACATACCCAGCCATTGCAGCAGCTCCATTGCTTTACTATCTGTTTCCACGCCCAGTTTTTCGGCAATACACTCCTTTGGGGAGGCGCCTGCCTTACAGCCGGCCTTAGCCATCATCCATGAGGTGTAAGTCTGGCCATTTTTCACGAATGTGTCTTCGTGGGTGGTAAGCCCAAGTTGTATCATTGCCTGCCAGCCTACACAAAATGCCGGGTAGCGAAGCGTAGCTCTCAGAAACGTTTTAATATCAGGTATGTCGTAAGTCTCGAGGTATTTCAGTGAGTCCCGGTTTGGGTAGTAGGCCAGTTGCCCGAGACCTTCCACCTTTATTTTTTTATTGTTGTCAAATATTTTCTCGTAGGGTATTTCTACTTCCTTACCATTACTAAGGTATTTGGCTCCGCCAAGACCCGCAGTAATTATGTTTTTGGGGTTCCAGCTGAATTTGTAATGCCACGGATTATTGTCGCTTTCTGGTGCAATAAGGCCGCCGCAGTAAGATTTGAAACTGTAAATAGACCCTGCTACCCTGTGTATGCTGTGTATTATTTTATTGGCGGTCATGTGGTCAATACCCGGGTCAAGACCCATTTCGCACATAAACATAAGACCCGCTTCCTTCACTTCTTTATCCATAAGGCGGAGCTCATCAGATATGTAAGAGGAGGTGATAAGGTTCTTTTTATATAGCAGGCAGTCTTTGGCCAGGTGTATGTGCAACTGCGGCGGCATAAGTGAGATGACAATATCAGCCTGTTTTACAAGTGGGGCTCTCTGCTCCGCGTTGGTTATGTCTATTACCGCGCTTTCGCCGTGGGGGTTGCCGTTTATTTTCTCGGCTATCGCATTAGCGTCGCCATCGGCTATTATTACTTTCCATTTATGCTGGGGAGCGTAAGTGAGTAGGTATTGGATAAGGTACGTTGATGATTTTCCTGCCCCCGCGACCAAAATTGTTTGCATAATTTTCAGAAAAAAATTTTATAAAAATTCTTTGAAGCCCCAAAAGTACTGGTATTACAGAGTTATTTCACAAAATGAATTTACCTATAATTTTTATATATGTATAGATAAGATAACTTGAAGGATGTCTGTCGCTGTTATACGCGCGTCCGTTGCTGGTGTATGGCGCAATAACTATCGTAACCGTTGGTTAATATTTGTCCGTGATTAAATTTTTGATGCGCATTTTTCTTTTTTCAAAAAAATAGCCGGATGCAAGAACCGGACTCTTAAAGGTACCGTAAGTAGTTGTGTAAACAATTTAACCACGTAACCACAAAAACAATTTTCATGAAAAGGCTTCTTTTAATTCCGGTATTAGCAATGGCGTTTATCGCTTCTAACACTTCCGCAATCTATGCGCAGGAGAAAACAGTAATGGTAGGCGGTGCCGCCATGTACCCGTCAAAAGACATAGTAGACAATGCAGTAAACTCTAAAGACCATACTACCCTAGTAGCCGCAGTTAAAGCCGCGGGCCTGGTACCAACTTTAAAAAGTGCCGGACCTTTCACTGTATTTGCGCCCACTGATGGAGCATTTAAGAAATTGCCGGCAGGTACTGTTGAAACGCTGGTAAAACCAGAAAATAGAGCACAGCTGACTTCAATACTCACGTACCATGTGGTGCCGGGTAAAATGGACAGCCGTATGTTGATGCAAAAAATAAAGGCAGGCAATGGCACCGCCACCCTGAAAACAGTGCAGGGCGAACCGCTTACCTTTATGATGAAAGGCAAGAGCCTGATGGTAAAGGACAGCAAGGGTAACATGGCTAAAGTGACTATAAAAGACGTGGACCAGAAAAATGGCGTAATACATGTAATAGATGCAGTACTGATGCCTTAATATTAAGGAAACAATTTTGAATTTAAGTTTGAGGTAGCAATCTATTTTAAGGCTTAAAAAGTATCTTTGAAGGGAAATTTTTAATTTCCCTTTTTTTTATTTGATCAACCCGGTGAAACAGGAAAATATTTCAGTATTCGACATTTTAAAAATAGGAATCGGCCCAAGCAGCTCTCATACACTTGGCCCCTGGCGCGCGGCGGAGCGTTTCTTAACTACCATAGACCGAATAGGTATTGATAGGGTGCTCAGCGTAAAAGTTTTGCTATATGGCTCACTTGCCAAAACGGGTAAGGGCCATGGTACTGATGTGGCCGTATTGCTGGGCCTTTGCGGCGAAGACCCTGTTACTTTTGACGTAAATGAGATAAACCCGAGGATGGAGCAGATAAGGAACCATAAAAAACTGCTGCTTAACGGAAAGAAAAATATTGATTTTGATGTATTGACAGATATGGTATTCCTGTACCAGGAAAGCCTTCCCTTCCACCCCAATGCGCTTACATTTTTATGCTCGTTTTCAACCGGTGAAGAAATAGCGGAAACATTTTACTCAATAGGCGGGGGGTTTGTGGTGAAGGAAAATGAAGATACCGGTGGCGGCAGGCAAATACAACTGCCCTACCCCATAAACAAAGCTGCTGACCTGCTTGCCGCTACACAGGCTACAGGGCTTGGTATTTCAGGCGTGGTGATGCTGAACGAAAAGGAATGGCGCCCCGATGAGGAAACGAAGCAGGGTATGCTGAAAATATGGGGCGTAATGCGGGACTGTACCTTCAGGGGCAGCCATATAGGCGGTGTACTGCCGGGCGGGCTTAATGTAAGCCGCAGAGCGGCTGACCTGAATAAAAAGCTCACAGCGGGACAAACGTATAACAACTATGATGAGTGGCTCGCGGTGATAAAAAGCGGCGGTCAGTCTTTCAAGTATACGCTGGACTGGGTGAGTTGTTTCGCGCTAGCTGTTAATGAAGAGAACGCGGCGTTCAGCAGGGTAGTGACTGCACCCACCAACGGAGCGGCAGGTGTAGTACCCGCGGTGTTACAATATTTTATAGCATTTTGTGACGGCTACACTGATGACCAGATTGTAAAGTTCCTGCTCACGGCATCAGAGATTGGCAGTATATTTAAAAAAGGAGCCACGCTTTCCGCTGCTATGGGCGGGTGCCAGGCGGAGATAGGTGTTTCCTCCTCAATGGCCGCTGCGGCACTAACTGAGGCACTCGGCGGTACCGCCGAGCAATGCCTGATGGCCGCTGAAATAGCCATGGAGCACCACCTGGGCCTCACCTGCGACCCTGTAGGCGGGCTGGTGCAGGTGCCCTGTATAGAGCGCAATGCCATGGGCGCCATAAAAGCCATAACCGCTGCCCAACTGGCCTTGCAAAGTAACCCCGGAAAGGCGCGCATATCGCTTGACCAGGTAGTGAACACCATGTGGGAAACTGCCCAGGACATGAACCATAAATACAAAGAAACTGCCGAAGGCGGCCTGGCCATGCAACTGCCGGTAAGCCTGATAGAATGTTAATGGGTTTCGGTGAAACCACATGCAATGAACAGATATTATATAAAATAACACCCTGCAAGGCCGTGATAATAAGCACGGAATGTAGGGTGTTCTTTTTAGAAAATCAATATTAAAGCGAAGAGTAAACCCGCTTGCCGGTTGTCATATCAAACGCTTCCAGATAGTTGCCGCCGCTTTGTTCAGCTTCCATCAACAGCTGGTTTTTATACATGCTCAGGAACACCATTGCGGGTGCGCCCGCTGATTGCTTTACCTCGCCTGTCCAGAGTACTTTACCTGTTTTGGCGCTAAAGGCGGATAAGGTGATGCCTCCTGCGCCCTTGTAGTAGCGCGCCATTACAAAAACAGAATCGCTTATTATCGTTTCCGCAACTACCTTGGTTACATTGGGCTCTTTTAAGACCCAGCTTCCTTTCTTCATTTTTACATTCAGGTTTTTCCCCTGCTCATCCCTTATTACGTATCCGTCAAAAGACATTTCGTTGTCTGACCTCACCAAGCCACAAACAGTTGCTCCTACCGGGTTGGTTTTGCCGTCTTTCAGGTCAACGACTATGGTCTGGTGTATATCTCTTGAAGCCATTGAGTTAAACACCATGAAGCGATCGGTGTGCATAAAATAAGCCATGTACGGTTGTTTAAATTCCGTTCCATTCTTTTCTACTACATGAGTGTGGTCTATTTTTTGCTTGTATTTTACTTTCGCCCACTCATCATAGCGGGTTATTTTGTAGCCCATTTCCCCTTCAAACCGCTGTACTTCTATAATGCCATCGGGTACATCAAACAGGAAGTGGTTGCCTGGTACATTATCCAGTTTATCTTCTTCAGGGTTGGTCTGCACAACAATTTCCCTTGAACCGGCAGAAATTTTGTAGCCTATATGGTTGTCATCAATAACGCGGAAAGGCCTGTCTTTGTATGTGCCTTTTGCGGGCAGGGTACCCAGCAGGTTCACTACCTTAAAACGGGTGGCGTACTTGCTTGTTTTCTTAAAATCGCTTTCCGGTGTCTGTGCCGAATCGATATTTGTATAGCTGTCCAGGTTAACCCATTTATCGCCTACCTGGTAAGCGTTCTGCGCTTTGACAGTAGCAAAACCGAGCAAACAAACTGCCTGCGCAATAGTAAAAATTTTATTCATGTACAGTTATTTTCCCAAATTTAAAAAAAAAGTACGCACACTGTACATATTCCCGGTAAAATAATAGTTTAATAAGCTATTGTTTGCTTATGAGTCCGCCACCATTCAACCGCTGCCTGAGAAAGAATACAACGGTGCCGGAAAGAATAATAGCCAGCGCCCCGAAGATATAAATGGGTTTATTGGTACAGAAAATGAACATCCAGATGCCGATGCTGAGCAGGGCAGGTATGGGGAACAGCGGCATTTTAAAGGGCATTTCTTCCCTGCCACGGCTGTACCTGTAGGCGATAAGCCCCACCGCCTGTGAGGTAAACTGTATGAGGATGCGCATCATAAGTATGGCGGTAATAACGTCTTTGAGCTTAAACAGCAGGCTGAAAACAAACCCGGCCGCCCCAATGGCCAGTAGAGACACATAAGGGAAGTTGTGTTTTGGATGCAGCTTGCCGAACGCGGCGAAAAAATCGCCGTTCTGAGCTGCAGCATACGGTATACGGGAGTAGCCCAGTATGCCAGAGAAGAGAGAGGCCCCTGCAATAATAAGTATGAGCACAGTAGCTATAACGCCGGCCAGATGGCTGTTGTAAATGGTTTCAAAGTAAAGGCTGGCTACAAATTCTGATTTAGCTACCACCTGCCACGGCAGCACACCCAGTATGGCCATCTGCATGGCGAGATAAAGTATAGCTATGCCGGTAATGGAAATAAGTATACTGCGGGGGATATTTTTCGCGGGGTTTTTAATTTCGGCGCCCAGGTGGCAAACGTTGTAGTACCCCAGGTAAGAGTACACTGCCTGGAGTGATGCCTGGCCCAGCGCTGCCATAAGCAAAGAGTTTGCCGAGAAAGAAGAAGTATCCCAGTTGAAAGCCTGTACACTGTTGAAGTGGCCTATGCCTGAAAGGATAAGCCACAATATGGTGCCACCGGTTATGATCCATAACACAACGGATATTTTCCCTATGTCTTTTATATTGCGGTAAAGCAGCAATACCAGCAGTATTACAAGGCTACCACTCACCATTTTACCCTGTAGTGGCGTTAGTGGCACCAAGAATGAAAAATATTTGGAGAAGCCTATGGCTCCGCTGGCAATAACCAACGGAGCCTGTATGGTGGTTTGCCAGATAAAGAGGAACGCCATCAGCCGCCCGATTTTAAACCTTCCGTATAGCTTTTGCAAAAAAACATAGCTACCGCCGGCACCCGGCCATTTGGCGCCCAACTCCGCCCACACCAACCCATCAACATAGGCCAGCAGCGCGCCCACCAGCCAGGCCAGCATACCCGCGGCGCCATGCATGGCGCTGACTATAATAGACACGGTTACAAACGGCCCTATGCCCACCATGTCTATCATGTTAATGGCGGTAGCCTGGGTTAATGACAAACTCCGTTCTAATTTCTGCCCTCCCTGTTGTGCCAATGGTGCTTATTTATGCCACAATGTACATATTGGCGGTTGTAATGGAAAATACTGGATTATATTGGCCTATTGAATGAGGGAATATGCTTTCAAAACCACCTCAGAGGCTGAATTCAGCAAGATAAAAATACGATTGTTTCCTTTTGTCTTCCTGTAAAGGCCTGCCATATCCGCTGTGCTGAGGCGTTATGTGTTCTGCCAATTATAAATAGATGGGTAAGTAAGTGCTTACGCAAATTATTTATTTCTTTCCGCCAATAAAATTAATTTTGATTGATGGATAGCCTGATAACAGAAAAGAAAATGCTCCGCAACACCATGATGCAAGAGCGGGACAACATGCCCGCCGCGGTGAAAGCGGTTTATGACAGTATAATATGTGACCGGCTGGAAACGCTGATACAGGAGCGGGATGCCAGGGTAGTGCATAGTTACCTGCCTATGGGCAGCGAAGTAGATGTATTTCCGCTGCTTGAGTATCTTTTAAGCAAGGGAATAACCATAGTATCGCCCAAAACCATGCCCGCCCGCCAGCTGGAAAACCTGGTACTGCATTCCATAACAGACCTGGAAACCGGTAAGTGGGGCACTCATCACCCAGCCAACAGCACCGTTTATACGGGTGTTATTGATTTCTTCATTGTTCCCGGCCTGGCGTTTGACAGGCATCATTACCGCCTCGGCTATGGCAAGGGATATTATGATACGCACCTGGCCACTCAACCACTTGTTTATAAAGCGGGGGTTTGCTATCCCTTCCAGGTAATAGATAAAGTACCCATTGAAACGCACGATGTGCAGTTGGATGAAGTGATTTATTAGGTGAGGTGAGGTTTTCAGTACTTTTCATTATTTTTGCACATATAATATTTGCAATTAATTCTTGTTCCCAACAAAGTAAATATGTCATTCCCATATATAACACAGCTGCACGTTAATGATTGTTTTGCTTACCAGGATTTTGATATCCCGGCCGCACCGCTTACCGAATTTAAGCATATTATAATAACGGGGAAGAATGGATGTGGGAAGACTACTATATTAAATAGTGTTGCAGCCTATTTTATAAAAACAAAAGGTGCATTAAATGTTAATTTTTTATCAGAATCCCAACGTTCTCTATTAAAAATGGTGATCGTTCATGTCCAATACAATCATTTTTCAGAATTTAAAAGAGAGAAATACATATGTGCATTTTTTCTTTAAGGCGCATAGAAAAGTTGAGTTGTATAATGTAAACAGCGTTACACCCGGAAACCAATTTACAAATCTGTTGAATGAACCTGACTCTGATTCATTTGCCGCCCAGTTTAAACAATATCTTGTAAATAAAAAGGTATACGAGGCATTCGACTCTATGAATGCTAAAACTGATAATGTAAATCAAAATAAGGTATTCTTCAGTGCGCTGACTGATATTCTCAGGAATGTGTTTGAGGATAGGGAACTGGAACTTGAATTCGTGCAGGAGAGTTTTGAGTTTTATATCCGCCTCGGCGATGGCAGGAGTATCACTTTTAACGAGTTATCGGAGGGATTTTCTGCCTTTATAAGCATTCTCATGGATCTTTTGCTGCGGGTAGATATCATCAGGAAGTCTAAAGGGGACTTCACTTTTGACCCGCCTGGTGTAGTGCTGATAGATGAGCCTGAAACTCATTTTCATATTGCTATGCAATATGAAGTACTGCCAATGCTCACTAATCTTTTTCCAAATATACAGTTTATTGTAGCTACGCATTCTCCTGCGGTAATTTCAAGTATAAAAAATGCCGTAGTTTTTGATATCAGCAGCCAGAAAGAAATAGCGGGATGGCAGGCGGGGAGTAGCTATTCCGAATTGATGGTGAATCATTTTGGCCTTGAGAATGAATTCTCGCCGGTTGCGGATGATATTTTATTAAAGGTCAACAACGCTGTGCAGCACAATGATAAAGCGGGTTTAGTTCAGATACTTACTGAAAATGAAAAATATCTTACGCCATCATTGAAGTTTGAAATTGAAAACCAGATTATAGCATTAGAGAGCAAACGAGCCTGAGATGATCAATATAACCCGCCCCGCCGTAGCTCCGGCTTCACTAAATCGCCCGGAAATACAGCAGTACATTACTGATATACAGGCATATTTGGCCGCACCAACAACCGAGAAGCCTGAACGGCCTGGCAGTTACCGGAATTCAGACTTGTTGCAGGCGTTTAATGATTTTTT
>JACMPD010000272.1 GCA_014377675.1 Taibaiella sp. | reverse complement strand
TTCATCCGCGCCGCCCGCCCGGAGCAAGCTGTACCGCTTTATGAATATTTCATTACTTCTCTTGCCGCTGCGTTAGGCAAACCGGTAGCTACAGGCATCTTCGGCGCTGATATGCAGGTAGCACTGGTGAATGACGGCCCTGTAACTATTACAATGGATACTAAGAATAAGGAGTGATTGGCGCGCCAAAAATATGACCATACAAAGCACTTGTGTTATTAATAATTATGAACTGCAAACCTATTGCCACCTACTGGGCAATATTGTCACTGTTTTTCCTTTCCCCGAGCAAACTCAATGCACCGATTACCGGCTCTACTCAAATCAATATTATAGTAAGTTTCAGCCACCTATCAAAGGATAATATAACTCCTGCAACTTCTGTACATGGTGTTGCGTGTGCCCGGCGATAACAAAGCCGATAGCGAGCACCGATATTTCTTTACCCGAACAGACGCCTTCCCGGTGCAGCATCTCTTCAGTAAAACTTTTAAACATAAATATAACTGAATTCCTCAGCATGGCGTACTCGGCAAGCAAATCATCGAGGTCACGGTCAGTCGCCTGTGCGGTGACGGCATATTCATTCTCTTCAAAACCGGGCAGGGGTATTTTGTCATTTCGGGCTATTCTCATGGCCCTGTAAGAGAAAACGCGTTCCGTGTCTATAATGTGTTGCAGCAAATCCTTGGCGGTCCACTTACCCGGCGCATAAACCTTATCGCCAAGCCGAGCCAGCATAGCCCTTTCTTCCAACAAAAACTCAGCCCCTGTGGCTTCCAGCGCTTTTACTAATGGCCTATCCATAGCCAGGTTTATGTACCTGTCATAATACTGTGGCATCCTGGTAATGTCTGACTTATTCATATTCGCTGGCTTAATAATGGACTGTATTCATTAAAATATATCAGTTAATGCCACTTATTAATAGACAATTATCCGGCACCTTGCAGTCATTTTATCATTGGCGGTTTCACAGATGTAGTAGCCCGGCGGTACGCCTTTGGCATCTACTTTAAGCTGGCCGTTTGTATCAAATTTAAGCTGCCCCTGCCATTGAATGGTACCGTTACCGGCTATTACACGCACGGTTACATCATTGCCCGTCAGCATTTTATTGCTGGTGGTTATAGTAAAAATGCCTTTATTAGGGTTTGGCGTTACATTGATAATGTCTGCTGCATAAGGTACAATGGATATGCCGTTTACCATTTCTCTTTTTGTTGTTTTCCACATGCCGCGGCCATAGGTGGCGGCCCATATTTCGTTGGTACCGTAGTTTATATTAAGGTCAGTAACATTTACTGAGGGCAGATTGGTGTTATATAAAAACCAGTTATTGACGATAGTATCCATGTAATAAACGGCTACATCAGTACCAATGTACCTGGTGCCTGAAAATGAATCAATAACTATGCAGTTAACGGGTATGTTTGGCAGACTGTTATACAATAACCAGGTGCCTGTAGTGCGGTTATACTTGCCCGTTTTTTGAGTGCCGTATCCGTTAAAGGTAACCCAGAGTATATCCGCGTTTTTCGGCTCCACTGCTATGCACGAAATATTATTAGCAAATGCAGCCGTGGTAATGGTGTCCCAGTTAACACCATAGTCAGGGGAAAAATAAAGTTTGTTGTTTTCAAGCGTTAAATAAATATAACTACCGTTAGCGGGTGACATGGCAATATGATTAATCTTGGAATTCGGATCAAACTGCGGGGAGATAGCCGACCACGAACTGCCCTGATCATTAGACGCGAAAAGTATATCAATACCCACCAGCATCATAGTGCTCACAATTGGGTGAAGTATGTAGGGCGTTATCCATATACCGTCGAGCGTATCGGGTATTGTAGCTTTAATGTCGGTATAGCTGGCACCGGCATCCGTGGTTCTGCTCATTCCCCCGTTCTGATACGCGGTGTACCATGTATTTACGGGGTCGTTATAGTCAATCCGGCACTGCATACCGTCACCACCTGTAAGGTCGGTAGAGGTGCTGCCGTTTATCATTTTAGTTCCGTTATCTTGTGAGCCGCCTATGCACCAGGGTACGCCATTGGCCACCGCGTTTCTATAGAACTGGGTGATGCCCAATGTGTTGGAGATATTGATCCACGGGCCGGCTATGGGGTCCCTGGTCTTATAAACACCACCATCGCAGCCTTGGTACAGCACACCATCAAGAGGGTTATATATAAGATGATGCTTGTCAGCATGTACCGTGTACACACCTGTAATAAAGCTGTACCATGTGGTTACTATCTGCCAGTTGGTGCCACCATCAGTTGAGTAATAGTTGTTTACCCCGCCAATGATTACCTTGCTTGAGTCAACCGGGCTAATGGCTATACACAAGTCATACCAGCCCTGTCCGTTGCACTGGGTGGTTGGCAGGCCCATTTCATAGCCAAGCATGTTGCCGGTACAGTCAGTATCATTTTCAAACAGCGGAGTAAACGAGGCGCCTCTGTTTGAAGAACCATATATACCCTTTAACCCTGATGAATTGTTGGAAGCTATCGCCTTTACTATATTCGGGCTGGACGGGCAAACCGCCAGGTTTATCCGTTGCGCATCAGTGAATGCGGTAACTGTGGCCCAGGTAGCCCCGCCATTAACCGAACGCATGATTTGCGAAGATGAATCACCGCCTGAGGGATACCTGCTGGCATAAACAATATTGGTATCAGCAGGGTGATAGATTACCTGCTTAAAGTCTCCCGTAGATGCAACGGGCCAGGTAAGGCCACCATCATGCGTAATGTTTATGCCTGTGTTGGCGGCTAGTATCAATGTATTGGTGTCCGCCGGGTTCATAACAAGCGACCGATTCCATATATAATAGGTAGGCAACCAGGTGCCGCCTATACTTGCCCAGGTGGCACCGCCGTTTGTACTTTTTATTACACCCATACTAAAATTGCCATAGCCATCAGCGTCACCCGTACACACATAAATGGTATTGGGGTTAAGCGGGTTAATGACAATGTCAGAAACGCCGAGCGTAGGCAGATTGCCGTAAAGGGGTGCCCAGTTGGTGCCGCTGTCGGTCGATTTCCATAAACCACCGCCCGCAGAACCAGCAAATAAAATGGCCGGGTTGGTAGGATGGGTGGCTACAACATTTACCCTGCCTAAGCCCCAATAGCCGCCGGGCGTGGTAGTTGGCCCCTGAAATACCCAGTTGGCGGGGCCTGCTGCTGTTGTACGGGAGGCAGGGGCTTTATTCGAGCCCGAGTTTGTAGCGTTGTTCCACTCCTGCATGGTCTTTGCGGGCGGCACCATGTAGCCGGCAGTGTCAAGATGTTGCTGCCAATACCAGGCCCAGCGTTGAAAAAGGTAGTCTTTGCCTTCTTTTTTTTCCTTATCGTCATTCAGGCGCTTGTCGTCTTCATCTTCTTGCCGGCCCGCACCTTGTGGCAGTGCTTTGTAATTTGTAATTACATCTTTAAATTTCACAGGTTTGTTAGTTTCATGGGGCATCCAGGGTTGCGCCTGAGCGGGAATAGCCGGCAGCAACAAAAGCAGCAGTAAAATTTTGTTCATGTATGTGTGTTATTATCTGAAACTTAATCTTTCGCCCTATCTTACTTTAAGGAGTGGCGATGTCTCTTTTCTTACTTATGGTTGCTACTTTGAAGGCTATCCACTTGCTGCCGCCGGTTTTGTAGTAAAGGGTATTTTTGGCGCTCACCGGTATCTCCGCAGGCACAGGGAACTTGCCTCCTTTTAAAGGAGTTAACATCAGGGTATCGCCCTTATGTATCTCATCTCCGCTCACGTCCTCGTTGCGGTACTCTACGCCGCCGGGGTAGTTCTTTATTTCCGACTTGGGTATTTTATGCGTTTTTTCAATAGAGCAAGTCAGCCAGCCATTTTCCCCTCTCCAGAAGAATGATTCGGGATAGGTTTTTGCGTTCCACACCACCACAAAATGCTGCCCTGCCGCCGGGGGAGCACCCGGTATGCCGGCAAGCGTGCGCTGTGTGTATGCCTCTACCAGTTTCAGGTTAGTGGTTTTGGTAGTTTTCTTTGTCTTGGCTACCGCGCACCCTGCGCACAATACAGCCAAAACACCGGTTACAAGTTTCAGTTTCAACTTCATATAGTCATGTAAAATTAGTAAAATTATATTTGATTATCGCCTTGAATGGTTCTTATTATTTGTTCCCTAAATAGTTTTCAGCTATGCCGCCTACCTGCGCCGCGGTGACCTGCCCTTCTATGAATTTGCGTGCTGTGCCGGGTCTTATAATCAGGGTAGCGGGTATCGAGCCTTCCCACGCTTCCTCTATTTTAGGGATAAATATATTTGGGTCAGTCTCTGAAAGCCACGCTACTTCGGGGGTTAGCTTTTTGCGCTTGAGAAAGCCCTGCAGTTTGTAGGGGTATGCGTCTTTAAAATCAAGGCTTACCATTAATATCTTTACCGGTTTGCCCGCAAATCTCCTGTCCAGATCATTAAACTCCCCCAACTCCTGTACACATGGCGCACACCACGTGGCCCAAAAGTTAATAATATAAACGGTATCAGGCGAGGAGGTATATTTCTTAATGCCGTCAGCGTCTAATGCCTTGATATCCTGAGCATTACCTTGAAAGCCTATAAATACCACACCAAATAAGCACAACAATTTTTTCATATAAACTTGTTTTAAAAACGGTAGAGTACAAAAACCAAGCCATTCTTAAATTATTTGAGAGTGGTTCCATGGCTATTCCATTTTTTAAAGCAGCCGTCTTGATTGCAGCGTACAACAGGCTGATAATAGCAGGGTTAATGATGCATGTATGTGTGTTGGTTTCCGCCAATTGAAGTGCAGGTCATTTTTGCCTGTAGTAATATTAATTGTTCTTCGTTTCATTGATTTTCAATTTTGATGGGCGATAGGTTTTTTTTAAGTTTATTTCCAGCTGTTTCGTTAACGATGCAAATATGCGGCTGAAACTTTAGATTTTTTTGACCAGATATCCACTGAAATGACATTAATATGTCGCTAATTGGCTGATTAACACTATAAAGGACACTTGTTTTTCTTGTGGAAAACATTTTTGGTTGTCCACATTTAGTGGATAACCATAGGATATGTTTGAATATATTCGGGCGAAATTGTATGCGTAAACAGAGGTCGGCCTTGTAAAGAGGGAGGAGCGGGCTGTTCAGGAGGCGTTTATTTGCCTGTTCTGCTAAAAGGGTTCCGGTAGTGTAGCCACATAAAAAAAGCAGCGAGAGACCCGCTGCTTTTTTTATGTGGAAGTGGAAACTTTTATTCCCTGCTTAAAGTTACTTTTTGTGTGGTATGGTTTCCCTTTTCATCTCTCAGATGTATATAATAGATACCATCAGGCAGGGAAGACAGGTCGGCATCAAAGCGGGATTTATTAATAATTTCTTCATGGCGTAAACCCTGACCTGCTGCATTATAAATGTCTAATTTCATGGTTACATTTTTCCCTTCCCAGTCAAGGCTGAGTATGCCTGTGGTAGGGTTAGGGTACATTTTAAAATCGTTCATGGCCAGGTCATTCACTTTCAGTAATGAAATGTAAATAATGTTGGAAGGTAATGAAGGGCAGTTGGAACTGTCTTTAATAACGTAGTAATAGCCAAGTGTATTGGGGTGAAAGGTAGGGCCTGTTGCACCAGGGATGATAACGGAGCCGGCATACGAATTAACAGTGTTGAAATACCACCTGTAGGTACCTACGCCACTGTATGTAACAAGGTTGGTGGCAATAAGCGATACCAGCGGTGTATTAGGCGTGCTGTCCCTTATTAATATTCGTGGAAGCACTTCGAACGTGTCATTAGTGTAGCAACCTCCGTCGGTTGCCCTTATGGTGAAACTTACAATGTCGTTATTTTGGAATATGCGGGTGATGGTATCAGAAAGTACTGCGGTAGGTAATCCGTTTACATACCATTCAAAACTTGGCGCGAAGCCGAATGTATCGTATATGGCGGTGAATGTAACCGGTGAATCAAGGCAACCAGGGTCACTGCCGGCCGTAAGGTTGATATGAGCCATTGAGCCGAAAACATGTAAAATGGTCATCACAATGGTATTAGACGCGGTTACCGGGTTCAGCACACAGGTATCGGTGGTGGTGATAACACAGTAAACACTGTCCCCTTCCCGGAGACTGTCAGTAAGGAAAGTCTGATTTACCGCGCCTGGTACCGCCATTGAATCAACATACCACTGGTAGGTAACGGCTGTACCAAAGTCTGACGCTATAGCCCTGAATGTATCAGTAAAGCCCTGGCAAATAGTATCACCGAAACTTACCACGCTGTCACTGGCCGCAAATATGGTTACTGCGGCGGTAAGATTAATGTGTATAATAGGTACGGGTACAGAATAAACGGTGTCTATCGGAGAGCATGAAGGGAAGGAAGTAACCATTCTGCAATAAACCGTATCGCTACCTGAGAATATTCTTGTTATGGCTATGCTGTCTTCTCCTGTTAATTCAATGCCATTTATAAACCATTGATATTGCGGGTTAGAGCCACCATTAATAGGGTAGGCGGTAAAGGTAAGCGGGTGACCCTCACAGTCAGGGTTGCTGCCTATTGTAAGCGAAGTAAGTACCCGTGCATTGTAGCTGGCAACTTTACGTACCGTAATGGCATTAGAGCGGGCACTGTCGGTTGCTGATAGATAGATCCAGCAATAAACACTGTCGCCATCATTTAGCGCTGTTGTAAAGAAAGTATCTAAAGCGACTCCCGAGTAAACACCGTTAGTGTACCATTTTACGGTCGCACCGGCGAAAGTATCCGTTTCAGTAAACATATTTTGTCCCCCGATGCATGTAGTATCAGTATATGGTGGAATAGATATAGTTACGGAATCTCCTGATGCCGCCCGGGCTTTAGTAAAGAGGCACAGAAAAAATAGAATTACAAGAGTAAGTTTACGTGTCATAGTCGGAATAAATTTACAACTGCCCTGGGGCAGAATAATTTGTTTGGGTAAAAATAAGCATTCATTTTATATTGCGGGAACAATTTAGGGCGGATTTTATTTTTTGCCTGTTTTTTTAGCTGTTGGTTTATTAAATCGGTTTAAATAATTTTATATAATGGATTATTGGCCTGTAATGAGGGTGTTTTTCCTTTTTAATTTATTTATCTTATTATCTTTGGCACGCGGTGGTTTGGTTATGGTGTCATTTTCAACCTGTTACAGGATACAGCTTTGCAGGGAGGAAGTGTTTTATTTTATTTTCGGTAGATTTTTAAAAAGTTGTTCAATTCCACAAAATCTTTTACCTTTGCACTCCTTTTAATAATAGCGAACAAAAAAGTAAAGTATGAAACGTACATATCAACCGCACCGCCGCCGCCGCAAAACCGTTCATGGATTCCGCAAGCGTATGCAATCAGCCAACGGGCGCAGAGTTTTGGCTTCCCGCCGTGCGAAAGGCCGTCATAAGCTAACAGTATCAAGCGAAAGCCGCCTTAAATAACAATTAAAATTCTTTCAGCCATTCGTCATACTTTCAAGGTATATGAGCGGCTCAAACGAGAGCAGCATATTCATACGCTTTTCCTTTCAGGGAAAGCGTTTTCTGTTTTCCCGTTGCGGGTCATTTACCTTATTTTACCACATACCGGGGAGCGTAAGAGCCCTGTAATGGCTGGCTTTTCAGTTCCGAAGAAAAAGTTCCGCAGTTCTGTACATCGCCACCGTATCCGCAGGCTCATTGTTGAGGCATGGCGGCTTAATAAACATTTGCTTTATGCTGAGGTACCTGAGGGACATCAGCTGCATTTGTTTTTTATCTATACCGATACTCATTTTCCGGAATTTACAGCTATGAACAATACTGTTCTGGCATGTATTAAGAAACTGGTGCCGCTGGTAAGTGTTGTAAAAGCAATTGCTGTTGATGAATAAGCTGTTTTCTATATTATTTACTGGCCTCATCCGCATTTATCAGTGGACTATCTCTCCCTTCCTTGGGGCAAAGTGCCGCTTTACCCCTACCTGTAGCAGCTATGGTATTGAAGCCATTAAAAAATACGGGCCGTTTAAAGGCGGTTTTATGGCTCTTAGGCGAATCGGCAGCTGCCATCCGTGGGGCAGGAGTGGTTATGACCCTGTTCCGTAATCTGTTTTTCTCAACCCGGTTTACCTCAGCGGAATATTAACTTGCGGTTTCATGTTATTTTATTTTGGAATGTAATCCATTTTTTGTATTTTCTTAATATATTCTTGTATAATAAAATTTAAATACGAATTTTTATGTTTTATTCGTTCAAAGGTTTTATCCCGGTCGTTCATCCTTCGTCATTCGTTCATCCCTGTGCGGTAGTGACCGGTAATGTGATTATAGGTAAAAACGTGTATATAGGGCCGGGCGCCGCCCTGCGTGGTGACTGGGGTGGTATAGTGATAGAAGATGGCTGTAATGTGCAGGAAAATTGCACTATTCATATGTTTCCGGGCATTACTATTACCCTTAGGGAAGGCGCGCATATAGGGCATGGCGCAGTGGTGCATGGGGCCAGCGTAGGGCGCAATGTACTGGTGGGCATGAACTCGGTGCTGATGGATGAAGCCGAGATAGGTGATGAGAGTATAATAGGCGCTATGACCTTTGTGGGCGCAGGAGTGAAAATACCCCCCAGATCGCTTGTAGTGGGTAACCCGTGCCGTATAGTAAAGCAGGTAAGCGATGAGATGTTAGCCTGGAAAACAGCCGGAACCCGCCTGTACCAGGCTTTGCCCGGGGAGTGCCACGAAAGCCTGATTAAGTGTAGCCCGCTAAGTGAGCCAGAGGACGACAGACCCGCCCAGGAAACACTGTACGCCACATGGGAACAGATAAAGCAGAACAACCAGATATAAAAAAAGCCCCGCGAACCGGGGCTTTTTTTATAAAAATCATTTGCGAAGATTAATTCGCAGAATCATCAGCATGTACCAGTTCATTTACAAACTTAGCCACAGAAGCGATACGCGCATGGTTAAGAGCATAATGAATGAATTTACCGTCACGCTCAGTAATAACGATATTAGCGCGGCGAAGGATAGCCAGGTGCTGAGAAGCAACTGACTGCTCCAGGCGTAATTTTACATAAATGTCAGTTACATTCATGCGTTTGTTTTCTTCAAGCAGTCTTACGATGTGCTGACGCAATTTGTGATTGATCGCCCTTAAAGTCATAGCTGCGTTTTTTACAGCTACGTAGTCCAATTTGATGTGTTCTGCAGAACCTTCGTTTTTGCGAATTACCAGAGTGTTTGCTGATACCGTCGTTTCCATTAAAAAAAATTTACGATGTTAATTAATAAAATAATCCACTAACCTGTTTGAATAGATATTCAGTAAATGAATATTTTTGCAAACATACGCAATAGCAGAGATATGAACGCACTTAAATATTCTGAAAACTTGTTAATTCAGCGTTAAAGTGTGGATAAATAAATATTGATTCATTCTTATTCTGTTGAAAATCAATTATTTATGAGTGTAAACTTGTTTAAGATAAAAAGGTTCGGCTGTGGATAAATTGACAGTATTATTACATTTAAATTCCTCTAAAGAATAAAAAGCCCATAATTGCATGTCAATTTCAGTATTATTGCTGACATAGGATGAATCTATATATTTTGAGGCCAGCTCTTCCGGTATATCATTGCTGATGGTACAGGAATTGGTGTGTTTTGATAATATATCGTCCAGTTCCTCCTCGCTCACGTGAACGGGAACAGTAATATTTTCAAACCGGTTGTTATATATTGAAGTAAAATATTCCTTTTCCCTGGCTTTGAGTACCGGAAGGTAATACTCAAATTTTTGACCGTGGGTTTTAAAGGCAGCCATTGCCAGCAAGGTAAGTTTGCTGTGCATCATCAAAGGGATATCGAGGGCGTAGCACAGGCCTTTGGCGGTAGAGAGTCCTATTCTCAGGCCCGTATAGGAGCCGGGCCCGCCACAAACGGCTATTGCCGTAACATCAGCCAGCGTAATTGAATTTTGAGCCAGTAACTGATCTATAAGTATGTTTATTTCGCTTGCGTGATTGCGCGATTCCCGGGTTACGACAGTGTCTGACAAAATCCCTCCGGCTGAAAGGGCTATTGTGGCTGTGTTGCCTGTTGTGTCAATATGTAAAAAGTAATTCATCTTTATGATGCAAATGTAATGATGATTACATTTGCCCGTATGGAAAAGAAAATCATTTGCACAAATAATGCGCCGGCGCCAATTGGCCCTTATAACCAGGCAGTAAAATTTGGAGATATGTTATACGCCAGCGGGCAGATAGCTATAGACCCGCTAAGTGGTGAAATGGTGCAGGATGATATAATAGCAGAGACGAAAAGGGTGATGCAGAACATAGGCGCCATACTTACTGAAGCGGGTATGGATTTTAAAGATGTAATAAAGACAACCATATTCCTGATGGATATGAAGCAATTTGGGGCGGTGAACGAAGTGTACGGCGCCTATTTTGATGAAAACGCACCGGCAAGAGAAACAGTACAGGTTGCAGGACTGCCCAAGGGCGCAAATGTGGAAATAAGTATAATAGCAGGGAAAAAGCAATAAAGCGCGGAAATAATGACCTGAATTTGTGAACAAAAAACTGGTAAAATGGTATTAACCCCGCTATGAAGATTTTAAGCAGGTGAATACTATTAATAGCAGAACCATGGCTATTGTGAAAGGGTAGCACATCAACAGGTGTGTCTATTCCAAAACAATTTTTTTAATTGTCCGCTGTGCTTTTACATCTGTTAACCGGAGCAGGTACACACCACGTGGCCATTTAGCCACGTCAATATCCATAATGCCGTTTATTTCATCTTTCCATACCTGCCTGCCAACAGCGTCGAAAGCGGTCACTTTTACGGTGCCTTTAGCACCTGTTACCACGGTTACATTGTTTTTTGCTGGTACCGGGAAAATTTTTATATCGCCGTTTTCATCAGGGTTGTTGATGATAGCGAAATCTTTATTGTTTACATTAAAGAAAATATTGTTTGATGGTTTTACTTTTATCCGGGCTTTTAATATTGTGGTGGCCGGGTTAGGCAACGTTACTATTGCGGAGCCTGTGTTGGGAAACTGACCCAGATTTATGGCCCACGACCTGCCGCTGTCCGCAGATAAAAATATATCAACATTGGCAGCGTTGAACGGTGCATTGGTGGTGCCGGCCACATCCCAGGTTACGGTTTGTACGCTTGACCCCAGATAGAGGACGCCGGCACTTGCCTGGCTGGTAACGGTGAAGGGTGCGCCGGTATTTGTCACATCAAGATGAAAACTGTCATCAGTGAAATTAAAGCATCCTTTACCCTGGTAAATATTGCGTAAGGTAAGCCTGAAATCAAGGGAGCGGCCGGTGCGCGGTAGTTTCTCACCCAGTGCATTGTTATTTAAAGAGTTATCAGTTTCGCCGGCAAGCACCATTGCCAGCTCAGGAAACACACGGGCAGGGGATGTGTCAGGGGGAAATGAACGGAATAACGGGCCGAACTGCTGCGTACGGTTCAGGGTCTTGCCGAAGTCGCCCAGGTTCCATTGTTCCCAGCAATAGGTAAGGGACGAGCTGCCCGCGGAGTCAACGGCAGGTGGGGCGGTAATTTCAAAAGGGGTGAGCGCCGGTATATTATAAAACGCTGTAAACTGCGGCACACCCGCGGGTTTGTTACCTGTATTAGATTTTAGGGCGCAGCCATCACCTGCGGTTGTTATATAATTGCGGATCTGCAGCAGGGAGGCCGCACTGAAGTAATCATCGCTGTGAGGTTGCACATTATCAGGCTGGCAAATGCCTGCATAGGCCATAATGGTAGAGCCGCTTCCGGGTTCGTAGGCGAACTGCTCCACGGCGTTGCCGGCGCAGCTGCCTTCAGTGTTGTTATTAAAGGTATGTTCGGCGCCAAACTCATGCCCTATTTCGTGCGCTACATAGTCAATATCAAAGTTGTCGCCTGTGGGGGAGTTGCGGCCGGTTACGCTCTGGGCTTTGAGCCCGGCAACACACACGCAGCCCACTTGCGACAGCCCGCCCGCACCGGTGCTGAAGAGGTGACCGATATCGTAATTGGTAGTGCCTATAAGGGAGTCGCACAATTGCTGGTTTATGCTGAGCAGGGCCGATGGGTTGTTGTTACTGGGGCCTATTGGGTCGGTTAAAGAATCGGTAAAAATTAATGTATCTTCATTGTCAACCAACTGCATGGTTACAGAAAGCTCCCGTTCGTAAACGCCGTTTACCCGGTTGATGGTAGTTACGATTTTGCCGAGCGTTTCGGCTTTAGTAGGGTTGGCGCTGCCGGTGGCTGCTTTGGCGTACTGGTGGTCGCAGGAGACTGCCAGGCGGTAGGTTCTCAGCTGGTAGCCATTGGTTATTTTGGCTGCCTGCCGCATAGCGGTACCGGCTGGCAGGCTCCGCTCGCTTACCAGGCACTTTACCTGGTCGCCAACATGGGCATCCTGCACCTGTTTGCTGCTCACTAAATATTCACTTAATTTATTGGTGCCTGCGGGGTCAATGAATGTTGTGCTTCGTCCTTTAAAGATAACGGCATGGAATCCGCTGCCGGTAATATCGAGTTTGGCAGTAATGCGCGGGTTATTAACCGCCTCAGCCGTAAAGGTTTTTATCATGGGGTAGCGGGCGGCAAGTACTGGTGGCAGCAGCGGGGCGGCATAGCAACGGAAAGCCGTAAGTGTGCCATCAGCCATTGGCAGCTCAATGACACTGCCGGCTTTTTGCGCCGCGTTCAGCAGTTCATGTTCCAGTAGCGCTTTATCAACACTATACAGCAATGGTGAGGCGACGTTTAATTCAGCATTCTTAGGTACTGCCGCAGGCAGGCTTTGCCACAGGCAGTGCGCGCTGCACACCGGCGCCAGCAAAAACGAAAAGAATAATATTTGTAAAAACCGGCTCATTATATTGCTCATTTCAGATATGCTGCCGTTCCGGCATATAGCTATAGTTATTTGTTATTGTTTTTTAATTTCTGCGGTCAATGCCCCAGTACAGTTTTTGCCTTATTGTATTCAGGAAGTTATGCTCATCAGGCCGCACGAGTGAGATAGTAAAGTTTTCTCTTTTAACCGCCAGCTGCACATTGCTTTTAATGGTTTCGGTGCGGGCATCAAGGGTGCATAAAAACTGCTCTGAGCGGCCTTCTATTTCAAATGAAATAACGTTGTCATCAGGCACCACTATAGGTCTTGTATTGAGGTTGTGCGGGGCAACAGGCGTTATAACAAAGCTGGAGGTTTGCGGGAAGACCACAGGGCCGCCGCAACTGAGCGAGTAGCCGGTGGAGCCGGTAGGAGTGGCAACAATAAGGCCATCAGCCCAGTAGGTATTTAAAAATTCGCCGTTAAGGTAAGTGTGTACCTTTATCATTGACGAAGTATCCTGCCTGTGTATGGTAAATTCATTCAATGCGAAGGGCGATCCGTTGAATAGAGGGATGCTCGAATCAAGGTGGATAAGCGTGCGCTTTTCAAGGGTATAGGAACCCCTTACAAGTGACAAAATAGCACCTTCCACTTCCTCTTCAGGTATGGCTGCCAGAAAGCCCAGCCTGCCCAGGTTGATGCCGATAAGAGGTATGCCCGTATTGCCTACAAAGGTAATAGCATCTAGCATGGTGCCATCGCCACCCAGGCTGAACAGCATATCAGTGTGGATCGGGAGATCAGCTTTACTCGTGAAAAACCGGGGTGTACCCTGGTAACAATAGTAGGGCTGTAGCCGCTCATAAAACTCCTTGTAAAAGATAAGCTGCAGCCTGTGGTCTTCAAGCAATTTAAGGATATGTAACAATACTGGCATATCCAGTTTGTCGAATGTGCGGTTATAAATGGCTACAAGCATAAGCGGTACTGTATAATAGAATACCCGACAACGGGTATAAAGTAATTTATACTGCAAGATATGAAAAATGATGGAAGCCTTCAGCAATTATTACCAACTGAATATGACAGAGTTTTATAGCCTAAAATATTACGTAACTTTACTGCATGAAGTGGCTATTGTTAAGTGTTGTGCTCTTAATGGTTATTTTGCCTGCATGTAAGCATGATGGGCCAGCCCCGGCTTCAATTGCCGGCGGCAACTACCCGGCTGAAGTGGGCAATATACTGGTGGCCAAATGCGCCGTGGCGGGTTGCCATAACGCGGCCAGCTATGCCAATGCAGCTGATGTATTGTTAGATACATGGGAGCATCTTTTTAGGGGTGGAACCAGTGGCGCTGAAGTAGTGCCTTATAGTCCTGACTACAGCCCGCTGCTGTACTTTGTAAATACCGACCCTGCGCAGGGGGTGGTGGCGGAGCCTACCATGCCGCTCAGCAACAGCTCAACCCACCGCGAGCCGCTCACCAAAAGTGAATATGCTGTGTTGAAAAACTGGATAGCCAACGGAGCGCCTGATAAGAACGGCAACATAGCTTTCGCGGCAAACCCAGATACCCGGCAGAAAATATATATTACTCAGCAGGGGTGCGACCAGATGGCGGTGATAGATGCGCAATCTCATTTAATTATGCGCTACATACCTGTTGGTACCCTGCCGGCACAGGTGGAAAGCCCGCATTGCACCAGGGTATCTTCAGACGGCATGAACGCCTACGTGAGCTTTTTAGGGGGGAATTATATACAGAAAGCAGACACCCGGACGGATAAAATAACGGCTGCGGCCAATGTAGGATATGGCTCCTGGAACATACTGTACCCAGCTCCCGCAGATACTGCCCTGGTGGCCAGTAACTGGCGGGGCAATGGTGCGCTCGCTTACTTTACCACTGCCGGCATGGCCCCGGTAAAACCGCTGTACAACAGTGGCGCGTTACTGGTGTACCCGCATGGCATCACTTCAAACAGGGCGTTCGATACTTTTTTTGTTACGGCGCAGTATGGCAATACCATCTACAAGCTGTCTGCCACGCAGTTGCTGTACAAGAAGATAAGCCTGAACGGGCTGCCCGCGGTCACCACTACATCAACAAGTAATACGAACCCTGACCCGCATGAAATACTGATGCTGCATGACTACAGCCGTTACTTTGTGAGCTGCCAGGGCAGCAACGAAGTAAAGTTGATGGATGCGCACGCTGATATTGTTATAGCCACTATACCGGTAGGCATAAGTCCGCAGGAAATGGCCCTCTCCACTACAAAACCATACCTGTTTGTGACCTGCACGGAAGACAACACCACGGTGAGCGGCATGAAGGGCTCGGTATACATGATCAATTACAATACGCTGGAGACAAGGAAAATAGAAGGGGACTTTTACCAGCCCCACGGCATAGCGGTTGACGATATTAATGGTGTAGTGTACATAGCCAGTACCAACGCCAACCCAGCAGGCCCAGCCCCGCACCACGCCACTGCCTGTGGTGGCCGCGCCGGCTGGTACAGCCTTTATGACCTCAACACCTTACAACCCCTTAACCGCAACCGGTACCAGATGCTGGTGATGCCTTATTCGGCGGCGGTGAGGTTTAGGTAGGGGAATGGATTTAAAACATTAAAGGTGTCTCCTGGCACCTAAATCAATATTCGGAACTTTTCTAAAAAGCCTTTTTACTCCTCGGAATCAAAATTGTTTTCCGTTGAGCTGCCCCGCACCACATCGCAAATTGCGGCGGCGTGGCGGTAAATGGACTTATTGAACTTGTTGCCTAAAACTACTATAGTAAAGTTGTCCTTAATGAGGCGATAGAAAGAGGTATTGTTGCCATGCCACCAGCCATTGTGGTATATTATTTTGTTGCCATTAGGGTAGCAAAGCATGCGCCAGCCGAGGCCGTAGTTCTTTACTCCCGGCCGCTCAAACGAGCACGGGCCGTAGGAGAGCTCAATAGTAGGATTATCAAGCAGGGTATTGTTATAGAACGACTGATCCCACCGGTACATGTCTTCCGGGGTACTGTATATGCCTTTATCGCCGCACACGCCGTCAGCAAACATATCGGGCTCCCGCACCCAGTTGTAGCGGTAGCTGATGGCGGTACCTTGTGGCAGTGGCGCGCCCGGCTTGTACACGAATGTATGCATCATACCCAGCGGGTGGAAAATATAGGTAGTCATAAAGTCGCTGTAGGTCATGCCGGAAACCACCTCTATCACCTTGGCCAGTACCGCGAAATTAGTATTGCTGTAGGTGAACCGGGTGTTGGGTTTAAACTCAAGGCGGGGCTTATGCAAGGCCATCAGGCGCAGCATTTCATCATTGTTGATGGGGGTGTTCATGTCCTTGTTGTAGTTGGGTACCCACTTCGTATAGTCAGGCAGACCGGAGCGGTGGTCCAGCATCATTCTTACCGTAATGGCAGGGTAGGGGAAGTCATTGATATAAAACTGTACCGGCTTATCAATATCCAGGTGCTTGCGCTGATATAGGTACAGCGCCGCGGCGCCGGTAAACGTCTTGGTTATAGAGGCCAGCTGGCAGGAGCTGTTAGGCGTTAGTGGCAGTTTTTGCTCCCGGTTACTTAGCCCGAAACAGCGTTCGTATATGATTTTACCTTTGTACCCTACCAGTACGCTCCCATTAAACCCAAAGCGGGCCTGCGTGAAATAAAATTTATCAAGCTCGGCGATTATTTTTTTCACCTGGGGCGCGGTGGTATCGTATGCCAGTGGGCGCACCGGTGTATTTACCGGGGGCTCTATCAGGCTCACTTTATTCGGGCGGGCTGATGCTACCTGTGAATTGGAGTGACAGGCGATGAACAACAGCGATATAAGCAGTATTAAAATATAAGAATGAGTTGAACGAATCATATTTAATTAATAAACGTAAAATACTAAATAAATCTCCGTCAGGAACCAACAGAACTAAACCAGGTGCAGACGCTATAGGCGCCTCAGCCATTTGGGCAAAAATATATTTTCTATCAATAGCAATCTTACTTTTCAAGCTCAATTTTAACAAAAGCAATTAAATCATCTATAAGCTCAAAGTAGCATTGGTTGAGGCTGTAAAAATTGCCAATAAATATTTCAAACGCTTTTTCAGCAGGCGGCATATACTTTGCGCGCCTTTGCAGGCCTTTGAGGGAATGCTCCATCCCTTTGACGGTCCGGTAGTTATAAAGCCAGTTATGTTGTACCATATAACCAAAGTACTGAGCGAAGCCTGCCGGAAAAAAGGCTTCTCTGCCAGCCAGCGCGCCATAACTGGCCTGAGAGAAATGGAGCAGCGCCTGCTCAGTGCTAAAAATTTTTGGGTCATTAGCAAGGAAGTGGTCGTATAGGGTATCTATAATTGCGCCGGAATAAAGCCCGTAATCTTCCCTGAAGTATAGCTTGCCGCGTTTGGTAGCGGTGTGGGTATCGCAAAACTCATCAATCTTCCGGTGCAGTTCAATGCCTTTTCTGATCCCTGGGCTGTAGCCATCAAGTGCCAGGCGGCCTTTCACAAAGTCGCCTGCCATATTGCCGGTAAGTATGTCGCCATCGCCGAACGACAGGTATGCGTGTCCCAGATAATTCATATTGCGAAGCTAAGATTTAATCAACCTTTACCCTACGCCTAAGCTGTAAATTAGCATAACATTTAACCTGCACTGCCACTCCGCAAAACCACTTCACGGCCGGGGATATGCCTGCATTATTTGCGGCACAGTATTTGTTTTATGCATTAGAGAACAGTGCGTTTGCAAATCAATATTTTAATTATGAAATGGAGAAGTACAGGGGTAGCACTCTTGGTGATGCTTATGGCGTTAACTGCACGGGGGCAAAACTGCTTATTTAAGAACAGTAGTTTCCGCGAAGGCGAAAAGCTCACATTCCGGGTATATTATAATATGAGCTTTATCTGGATCAATTCAGGGAACGCTGAGTTTACCATACTTTCTGACGATTATGACAATCATAAAGCCTACCATATAAAAGGTGTAGGGCATACCGCCAAGTCTTTCGAATGGTTTTATAAAGTTACTGATGTATATGAAAGCTATGTGGATAAGGAAACTATGCTCCCGCTCAAATTTCAGCGCAACGTAAATGAAGGGGGGCTAAAATTTAATAATGAAGTGGTTTTTAACCATAGCAAGGGCAAAGTAGTATCAGATAAGAAAGAATACGCTATACCTAAGTGCACCCAGGATGTCTTGTCTTCCATGTACTTCGCCCGCAACGTTGACTATAACAAATATCTGCCGGGCGACAGGATTCCCTTTACCATGTTTTTAGATAACAAAGTATACAATTTATATATAAAATACCTTGGCAAGGAAAGAGTAGCAACCAAGATGGGCACGTTCAATGCCATTAAAATATCTCCGCTTCTCATTGAAGGTACCATATTTAAAGAAGGCAATAAAATGACAATCTGGCTGAGTGATGACGATAACCACCTGCCGGTGAGGATAGAGAGCCCTATATTGATAGGGAATATAAAGATTGACCTGCTGGAGTATGAAAACCTTCGCAGTCCTTTCGCCGGGTTAATCAGTAAAAAATAATTTATTTTAGTACTATTTAGCGGTGCCACACATTTCTTGCAGTGTGGCATCTCTGTTTATACAGGGGCTCGCACTAACCAACAGCGTTGCTCAACAACCGGCGGTCAATGGGTTATTCGTGGTGTTTAGTGATGGAGAATTAGCTTTTTGTGCTGAAGCCAACATAAGCCCGTACCTTTTTTAGCCGTTGCGTTTAGGAAGTACCCCTATTAAGTATGTTGTGCAATAACAAATCAGCCGCGTTTAAGCTTATACTGAATCATCAGGAGCATGATAAAGGTTCAATTCCTTAAAGCCCTGCCGTATCCTATAAAAGCTGCCCCGGGTTCAAGTTTGTTACCACTTCCCGCTGCGCGTGAAACCCTCTAGTACATGTACAACCAGCAGTGTTTTACCACGGTAGAAGGTCATATTCGCTTAGTTCTATTACATAAAAAAGCCCCTGAAAAGGAGCTTTTTTTATGTAATAAGTATTATAAGTACTGATTAATGTACTATTACTATTTGCTTAGTTACCTGACCTTTAGCACCGCCTATTTTTACGATATAGTTGCCCGCAGGTATGTTTTCAGCATTGATGGTAGTAGTGTACTGGCTTGTAGTTGGTACGTTCCACTGCTGCACTGTGCGGCCATTGATATCAAATATTGCTACGCTGAAAGCCTGAGCTTCGTTCCAGTTCAATGAGATATTGATTGTGTTCTGTGCAGGAACAGGGAAAATGTTCACAACTCCATTAGCAGTATTTACATCAGCAACTGCTGCAGGGAAGTAAGTGCCATAATGGTACATTGCCATTGGATCGCCACTCCTGTACTGCCAGAAACCTGCAGTATTCCAGGAAATACCCATCATAGATGTCAGTTGCTCCTGGCTGTTATACGTATTTGTAAACTGCATTACATTGTACCAGCTACCACCGCCTGTAGTATCCCATTTCTGGTTAATTTCAGTCTTTGGGTTATGGCCCGCTGTAAAGTCGCTGTATATTTTCAAAGTATTATTATCCCACGCGCCTGTCGTTGTGTTGTATAATGAATAAGTTGAAGTTAAACGGTTGCCTGTACCATCATATGTATAAGCATATTGATTGTTCGGTACGAATGATGTGCCATTATACACATTATAACTAGCAGTTGTGGTACGGCCGGCTGAATCATAATCATAGTGATAACTCTGCGTGTAGGTTGGTGTACCGCTCACTATGGTTACATCAGTTTGGTCAGTTACACGACCGGCATCATTGATATAGTTTTTCTGTGAAGCCAATACGAATGTTGCGCCATTCCAGGTAAGATATTTATCAGATTGAAGACCACCTGAGTAAGTGTATATATTCTGAGATACGTTAATCCAGCTTGAACCACCCCATGTCTGGTATATCATTGTTCTCATGGTTCCATCACTATTATAGGTATAATAGTAGTTGTTTGAGTTAACCCATGTTCCGCTGAATAAATTCCAAACGCGTGTTGCTTTATACTTTATATTGTCAGCATATCCGCCGGCACCGTCAGTAGAAGTGTAGAACGTCTGCAATACCTGGCTGGAATTGATAAATGAAGTATCAGTGGCCAGCATTGTTGTGCCTTCATCATACTTTAACGTGCGTTTAAGGTCTCCGCCACGCGTGTTACTGTTATATTTATAATCTGTAGAATCTACTGCTACAAATACCGCACCGGTGTTACTCCAGTGCGCTTGGGATATTAATCGTGATAACTGTGCCTGTGCGCTCTCGATAAGGAGTACAGGTAATGCAAGTGTGAAGAGTAGCTTCATTCTTTTCATAATAGGCAATTTAATTAGAAATTGTTTGGACAGTGGAAAAACTGTACAATGATAGTAATAATTTTCAATAAAGTGCAAACTTTTTTTTAAAAATAGTTCTTTACACAGGGCATACTACATTTAATTATTCTTTTCCGGTCATTTATTCTGCCAGTCGCAGGCGCTCTACCTTACTGTAAATCATGGAATAGTACGTGTGAGTAAATGCCACGTGACGTTAGCCACAAACAGACTATGCCAACACCTATTTACTATGGTAATTTCAAAGGCGGAACATTTGCATTTAACGCCATTCTGTTGTTCTACCATTCTGAATTCAAAATTGCATTCATGCGCTGTAGCCCCTTAGCAAATTTTGAATACTGCTGCAGCCCACTTACTCATCTCCTTCCGCACTCACTTTCTCCCCGAAAAACTACATGCCGTTGATAGATAGCCCGTATACTCCTGGTAGAGTGTGAGCGTTCCGCCGCTCAGGGATCCGCTGCCGCTTATGGTTATGGAGTGGCCGCTGTTGTCATTAAATGACTGCGTTGGGAAGGTGAGCTGGTCGCCGCTGGCCACGGCTTTTACCGTTACATCTTTCAAAGCGGGATAGGTAGCCGTGGCTATGTTGTTGGTAAAAGTGATGTTGTTGCCGCTGCCTGCGGTTATAATTACTGATACGGTGGCTGAGTCGCTAGTGCAAGTGGATAGGCCGGTCCACGTGCCGGCAAACTTCGCGGCATCAGTACTGGTTTCTTTTTTGCAGCTCAGTGTTGTACATAAAAGAATCAACACAGCTGTTGTGCCGCATTGCTTTAAAGATTGTATGGTAGTTCTTGGCATTGGGGAGGTTTTCCCAAATGTAGCCATTAAATGAATCGAAGTATTATGCTTTCGCATCTTCTTTTTTCGGCACGCTGCCAAATACCACATCCCATAAAACAGAGCTTACCCCAAAGCCTTTATCAGGGCATTTGTAATGGTGCAGGTGATGATTGCGCCAAAGGGCTTTCAGATATTTTGGTGGGGAAAACGCGTGTATGGCATAGTGCATGGAGCCATAAACTATGTACCCAAACAAGAACCCCGGAAAAAAAGACAATGCCAGCCACCCCAAGCTTGCGTACATGATATAAAAAATTGTTATCGCAATAATAAGGCTTGGAAGCGGGGGCATAAACAGCCGGTCTTTATCACGCGGATATTCGTGATGAACGCCATGCATGGTGTAGACTATTTTTTTTGCGCGCGGGCTGTCGCCTATTATATGAAACAGGTAGCGGTGTATAGCGTATTCAAAAAGACTCCAGGTAATTGCCCCTGAAATAAACAACAGTGCCTCTGTGCCCGGCGCTATGCCTTTAGATGAGGCACCTGTGTATAGCATGAAAATAATGACGGGGAAATACATTGTATAAACTACCACCGGGTGAGTTTTAGTCATCATCTCCAGTATGTCGTTTTGGAATAGTCTGGCTTGTCCCTTATTTTTTATCTTTTCAAATTCCATATTCCGGTGTTGTCCGATGTTTAATATGCGCTGCGAAATTTGTTTTTTTATATCGCCCGTGCACATTGCCGGGTAATATCAGTCGTTCATTTTTATTACATCATCTTCGTCTTCTCCCATCAGGTATGATACCGCGTTATTTTTCTTTTCTATCACCTTATCCATCCACAGCAGCAGTGCCGGCAGAAGGGTAAGATTGGTAACCATTGCAACGAACAGGGTCATTGAAGTAAGATAACCCAGCGACTTGGTACCATCAAATTGAGATAACGCAAATACCCCAAACCCAGCGATAAGGATAAGAGAGGTATATACAATGCTCAATCCGGTATCGCGGATGGTACGGTGCACTGTTTCAGCGATGCTGTAATCATGTTGGGCCAGTTCCTGTTTAAAATTGACAAGGAACCTGATTGTTACATCAATAGTTATGCCAAGAGCCACGCTGAATACCAAAACGGTAGAAGGTTTTATACGGATGCCCATCCAGCCCATAAGCCCTGCGGTAATGAGTAGCGGTACTATATTGACTATAATAGACATAAGTAAAATGCGCCATGACCGGAACACAGCTATCATACAGCCAAATATGATGATAAAAGCAAGAATAAGACTATCCCGCAGGCTGTTGACAATAAACTTGCTTCCTTCCAGGAAGGTGATGCTGGTGCCGGTAAATGTAACCGTATACTTTGATGAGTCAAAAATACGTGCAGCTTCGGGCTTTATACGGTCGAGCAGAATCGGCAATTTATGTGACCCTATATCAGCCATACTTACGCTTATACGTGTTTTTTGCTTGGTACTGTCTACAAATGAGTGCAGCAGCTTATTAAACATACTGTTGTTATCGCCCTTGGTGCGCAGGTAGGGCATAACAAAAGAAGCCTGCAGCATATCACCAGGCACCTGGTAGCTTGATGAGTCCCCGCCAAAGTAGGCTTGGTTAGCGAATTTGATACCTTCGGTAATGGCGAGCGGTCTGCCTATCTCCGGGAAGCTTTGCAGGTAAGCACCCATCTGATCCATTTTCTGAAGCACTTCAAGCGACAATACACCATTTTTTTTTCGCGTATCTATCACTATTTCAAGGGGCATTACGCCTTTAAAATTACTTTCAAAAAATTTCAGATCAAGATAAACCTTATCTGATTTGGGGAGATCATCCACAATATGGGCATCGTTTTTGAGGCGTAAAACTCCCCAAACTGATAGCGCACAAAGTATTAAGGTAGCCCCATATATGGTAGTGCGGTGGCTAAACACCCAGTTGGTTATCCTATCAAGCAGTTTATTGATCCACCCGCTTTCCAGGTACTTGGTATGGTGTACTTTGGGCGGCGGCAGAAAGCTGAAAAAAGCAGGAATGAATACAAGTGATATGAAAAATAAGCCCAGTATATTGATGCCCGCCACTAAGCCGAATTCTTTAAGCAACACGCTTTTGGTAAAGAAAAACACCCCGAAGCCGATGCCTGCTGTCAGGTTGGTAAAAAAGGTGACAATACCCATGCGGTCCACCATACGCAGCAGTGACCTCATTTTATTGGGGTTGCGGTTATACTCAAAGTGATACCTGTTGAGCAGGTACACGCAGTTGGGTATGCCTATTACCACCACCAGCGGCGGAATGAGTGCTGTGAGTATAGTTATTTTATACCCTAATAGCACTATGGTGCCTATAGACCACACCACACCTATGGCCACAACCAGCATAGATGCAAGTACGGCTGAAAACGACCGGAAAAACAGCACAAGTATAACCGCAGTAAGCACGAATGACAAAATAAGGAACAACCTCATTTCAGACTGTACCCGGTTGGCCATATCAGTGCGGATAAGCGGCAGACCTGAAAAGTGCATTTCAGTATTGTTCTTTTTGCCGAATTCATTGCCAAGGGCCACTATAGAGTTTATTACATCGGCTCTGCCTTTGGAGTTCAGTACGTCTTTCTGAATCCTTATGGCCATCAGGTACGCCTTGGTATCAGGGTTGTAGAGGAAGCCTTTATAGAACGGAAGATTTAAAAACGTTTCTTTTATGCTGTCCACATTGCTGAAAGGCGGGTTGCCGGCAATGGGCACGACTTTCAGTTTCTGGCTTACCGTATCCTTTACAAGAGTAATAGCGCCGGGTATGCTTAATACATTCTCCACAGCGTCTACTTTCGCTATCTTCTTTACCAGTGCAGCGTAATCATTAAAAAATGCCGGGTCGAAAAAACTACTGGTTTTTACGCCTATCACCATCAGGTTGCCATCTTCACCAAACTGTTTCCTGAATTGCTGGTACTCTATATATTTCTGGTTATCAGTAGGCACAGCGCTCGTAAAATCATAGCTTAATTTTACCTGCGACGCGTAGTAACCCATTATCGCTGTATCTGCCAGCAGGATGATAAGTAACAGAATGCGATATTTTATAATAAACGCGGCTATTTTATGCCACATGCCCGAAAAAGTTGATGTTAAAAGATAGCAAAAGTACTGAATTAGCAGGTGTTTTGTTGTATATAATTTATAGACATAAATTAGCTCATTTTGCGTGTCTTTTATTGCGCTCCGTAAGTTACGGAGGGCGGTGCCGGCACTTAGTGCCTCAACTGTTTTTACTTAAGCCCGTTTCTTTCCTACATTTGCGCACTGGCTTTGTTGTGCACAACTACTTAACTTAAACCATGAGAAAGCGCATGTACATTTATGAAGATGCATGAGGTGAAAACAGGAGACGATCAGCAACGGTTTCTTCAGGTGGCTGTTGATATTTATAAAGACGACAGCAACTGGATACGCCCGCTTGATAAGGATGTAGAAGAGGTATTTGACCCGGCGAAAAATAAGTTTTTTAAAAGAGGCGAGTGCACTCGCTGGCTTCTGATTAATGACAGTGGGAAAGCCATAGGCCGTGTAGCCGCCTTTGTAAACCGCACTTACAGACAGGAGCAGCCTACGGGAGGCATTGGTTTTTTTGAATGCGTAAATGACATGGCAGCTGCTTCATTCATGTTTGATCATTGCCGGGACTGGCTGGCGGCCCGCGGCATGGAGGCCATGGATGGCCCCGTCAACTTTGGTGAGCGCGATAAGTGGTGGGGGCTTGTTGTTGAAGGTTATTATAGCCCGCTCTACGGCATGAACTACAACCCGCCATACTACGTTGCCCTGTTGGAGCAATATGGCTTTAGAACCTATTTTAACCAGATATGTTTTGCCATGAAAGTAAAGCAGCAGCTGGACGAGAAATTTTATAAGCGGCATGCGGCCATAGCAGCTGACCCCAACTACAGGGCAGTAATGATCAAAAAAAGCCAGATTCCTAAGTTTGCTAAAGATTTTGCCTATGTATATAATAAGGCATGGGCGGGCCATGGTGGCGGCAAGTCTCTGGAGGAAAAGCAGGTATTGAAAATGTTCGCTACCATGAAACCTGTAATGGACGAACACATTACCTGGTTTGTCTATTACAAAGAGGAGCCGATAGCCATGTGGGTTAATCTGCCTGACCTTAACCAGTACTTCAAACATTTAAATGGCAGCTTCGGCTTGTTAGACAAAGTAAGGTTTTTCCTGCTGCAAAAATTTGGTAAATGCAGCCGTTTTGTAGGCCTCGTGTTCGGTATTATTCCTGAGTTCCAGGGCAAAGGAGTTGACGCCTATGTAATAGTGGAAGGGGCAAAAGTGATACAGCCAATGGCTAAATACGAAGATTATGAAATGCAGTGGATAGGCGACTTTAACCCCAAAATGATAAACATTGCAGAAAGCCTCGGCACGCACCGCAGCCGCACCCTGCGCACCTACAGATTTTTGTTTGACCGCACAAAACAATTTAAACGGCACCCTATGCTGTCATAGCCATTCCGCATTATAATTTTATCTTAATACCTCCGTTGGCTATAAAGCCATCAAGCGGGGCGTATATGTCCCTGAAAGCAGGGCGGTTTACAGTGCCCGTGTATATACTGTCGAACCTGGTCTGCCTGCTATCCAGCATGTTTTCGAAGTTAATGTATATAGAACATTTCTTCCATATTTTTTCGGCCATAAAGCCGCAAAGCCAGTATTCCTTGCCGGTATAGCCATCACTGAGGTGCTGCGGGCTGTAGTAATACGCCTCCACTCCTATTTTTATTTTTCCATCTACCTCATACATCAGCACCGAATTAGTGTGGTGGCGGGGTGTAAGCGGTGTTTCCACGAATACATTCTGGTTGTGTTTATGGGAGTGGGTATAGGTATAGCCCAGGAATAGCTTCAGATGTTTGTAACCTATCTTTATGTTCGTTTCAGCGCCTTTCGCATCTATGTGCGCGGGCGAGTTTTCAAAGCGGTAAAAGTCATTGGTTTGCAGGGTAAGCAGCAGTGGCGTAGTAATGGTTGTGTAAAAGAAAAGCTGGTTTACATTCATGGTTATTTTTCCATTTGCGAAAGACGTTTTATAGTTCATGTCCCAGTTGGCGCCGTAGCTGTGCTCCAGCTTGTTTGAATCTGGTTTTACAGCAAGCACATTTCTGTAGCTGATGCGTTCGCTTTCTTCGGTAAATATAGTGGGGGCTTTATAGCCAAGTCCGCCGCCAAGCCTTGAGGAAAACCCGGAGCCATGTTTAAATAACACCGATACCTTGGGTAGCGGTGCGAAACCGTAGTTATTCACATAGTCGCCCCTCAGCCCGGTTTCCAGCACAAACGATTTGCTGATGTCCCAGGTGTTTTGAATGAAAAGGCCATACGTTGACAGCTTATAATTGCGAAGCCCTATTATAGTCAGTGCTTTTTCATTAAATCGGTCAGTGAAGACATTTGCTCCCGCTATCCATTCCATCTTACTGTTGTGGCGGGCATAATTTATTTCAGAAAAAGAGGCTGACTGGGTACCGTCAAACGCGTTGTCTGGCGTGGTGATAATGCGGTTAAAATGGTCAAAACTGTTCTTAAACGTGAGCGCACCGCCACCAGTCATCCGCCGTTTTATTTCAAAAACCGAACTGATCCGCTCCGTTTTGTTGTCTTCATGGTAGGTGTGTGCTGTATCTCGGTTGCCCTGTACGTAGTTTATATCCCCGCCTACCCGGTTTTCATACATGCCATTGATACCCACTATTATATCAGTATTATCATTAGGGTAAATAAACAGCTGCGGATGCAGGGTCACCCGGTTAAACATAGGGATAGCGGTAAAGGGGGTATTATCAGGCGCATAAGCTTTGTTGCCGTTAAACGCGGCATAAACAGTAATACCCGTTTTGCCAAAAAGTTTGCTGTAAAAGCCATTGGCGTCAAGGCCGCCTGCTGTGGTGCCGTTGAGTATAAAATTTAGTTCCCTTTCTTTTGATGGTGTTTTAGAAATAAGGTTAATGAGCCCCGCTATAGAGCCGCCGCCATATAGAGTAGACGACGCCCCCTTTATTATTTCCACTCTTTTCAGGTCAAGCGGCGGAGTTTGCATCAGCCCAAGACCGCCTGAAAAACCGGCATAAAGCGGGAAACCGTCTTTTAAGATCTGGGTATATCTGCCATCCATACCCTGTATGCGTATCCCCGTGTTGCCTGATATGGCTGAGGTTTGCAGGGTTTGTATACCCGTACTCTCACTGAGTATCATTTTTATATCGCCGGGCTTCATATTGGCTTTTTCTTCCAGCTCGTCTCTTGATATCAGTTCTATACGCGTGGGTACATCTTGTATGGTACGGCTGCTGCGGGTAGTACTCACAGTTACTTCTTCCAGGTCTTCGTCTTCTGTTTCCAGCGTTATCACCATCGTGTCATTGGCCGGCATTGGAAGTATTATTGTGTCTTCCCGGTCTTTGTAGCCAATAGCGTGGAAGTGTATCAGATGCCTGCCATCAGCCAGCCCTGTTAAGACTGCTATGCCTGCCGCATCGCTCGCCGTTCCTGTAGCTGTGTTGGTAATATTTACTATCACACCCGGCAAAGGTTCATTAGTTTTAGCGTCTTTTACCCTCGCCACAAAGTTAGTTTGTGCCGGAGCAGCAGTCGCAGTTGAAATGAGAAGAATAAAAAATAAAAACAATTTCATATCCGGTAGGGTATTTTTCAAAAGGGAATGCATTGCCTGTTTTTATTAATTGAACTATAAAAGCGCATTCGCTGCGCTTTTATAGTAATGTTTTTAACGTTAATTATAGTGGAATATTGCCGTGTTTGCGTTTAGGCATAGTTGCCACTTTATTTTCAAGCATTTTAAATCCTTTCAGCAGTTTGGCTCGGGTATCATGTGGCAATATTACTTCATCAATAAAGCCTCTTGCGGCGGCCCCATATGGGTTGGCGAACTTATCAATATATTCTGCTTCCTTTTCTGCAAGCTTGGTATATTGGTCTTTGGCTTCTGATATTTCTTTTTTGAAAATGATCTCTGTCGCGCCCTTTGCGCCCATTACCGCTATTTCAGCGGTTGGCCAGGCGTAGTTGAGGTCTGCACCTATGTGCTTGCTGTTCATTACGTCATAGGCACCGCCATACGCTTTGCGGGTAATGACGGTAATTTTAGGTACCGTGGCTTCGCTGAGCGCGTACAGCAATTTGGCGCCGCTTATAATGGTGCCATTCCATTCCTGGTCAGTGCCGGGGAGGAAGCCGGGAACATCAACCAGTACCAGCAACGGTATATTAAAGGCGTCACAGAAACGCACGAACCGCGCTCCCTTGCGGCTTGAGTTAATGTCAAGTACTCCGGCAAGGTAGGCTGGCTGGTTGGCTATTATACCTATACTGCGGCCACCAAGCCGTGCAAAACCAACAACAATATTTTCAGCAAATGCTTTATGTACTTCAAGAAAGGAGCCGCTGTCCGCCACTTCTTCTATCACATCCTTTATATCATAGGGCTGGTTAGGGTTTTCAGGTATTACCGCATCCAGTTTTTCCCTCAGTTCATTGCCCGCTTCATAGGCATATACAGGCGCGTCATCTTCGCAGTTCTGGGGCATGTAGCTCAGGAGCTTTTTTATGTTCCCTATGCATTCTATCTCGTTGGCGCATGCAAAATGGGTAACACCTGACTTTGAAGCGTGGGTATGCGCACCGCCAAGCTCTTCGCTGGTTACCGTTTCGTGGGTTACCGTTTTTACTACATTAGGGCCGGTCACAAACATATATGATGTGTTTTCCACCATAAGAATGAAATCAGTGATAGCAGGTGAATAAACAGCCCCGCCGGCGCATGGCCCCAGTATAGCGGATATTTGTGGAATAACGCCCGATGATTTTACGTTGCGGTAAAAAATATCGGCATATCCGCCAAGGGAAACAACACCCTCCTGAATCCTGGCTCCGCCGCTGTCATTAAGCCCTATGAGTGGCGCACCGTTTTGCAGCGCCAGATCCATTATTTTTACAATCTTTTCAGCATGGGTTTCAGAAAGGCTACCCCCGAAAACTGTAAAGTCTTGTGAGAAAACATACACCAGGCGGCCATTAACGGTACCATAGCCGGTTACTACGCCATCGCCCAGGTATACTTCTTTTTCCATGTCAAAGTCGCGGCTGCGGTGGGTTACCAGCATCCCTATTTCTTCAAAAGAGCCTTCATCTAAAAGCAGCTGCACACGCTCCCTTGCGGTAAGCTTCCCCTTTTTATGCTGCGACTCTATCCGGGCGATACCCCCGCCTAAAAGTGCTTCTTTCTTTTTATCCTGGAGTATGGTTGTTTTATTCATGATTGTTATATGAAAATTGAGAATGCAAACGTACTGCAAAAATGGAAATAAAAAGGGGTGGATTGTTTTAGGGAGTGGCCCGAACGCGCTGGGGTACCCGCTTCAGTCCCCCACGCAAACCCAATTCACCATTACTCCGGGTATGCAGTTATCAGCTTCGGCACATTCGTTCCAGTATTAATTATCCAAACAGTAACAATACATGGATTCCTTTCATCTGGCGTCTGAATTTCGCAAACGAGCGTGTACTTTACGCCAAAAGGAGACGGCACCTCACGATTCACATCTCGCACTACCGAATGCTGTATAAGCGCACCCCTGAAAGTGTCCGCATCCTCAACATCAAAACCAAACGCCGAAAAGAACTTAGCCTTTGCTTTACCTACGGCATGGGTAGTACTTAATAAATAATCTGCTATTTTTTCCTGTGCAACAAAAGATAAGTTGCTATTGGGCATTTTCATGGGTTAC